>JBKJQU010000272.1:0-9044 GCA_046594995.1 Aestuariivirga sp. | reverse complement strand
AGGTTAAGCCGGGCAGGCGGCAACTCGCCCGTGAAAGTCAAGGATTACGCCACAGCGTCGTCGCCTCGAAACCCGCAAGCGGCTGCTGTTCCGGCGTGTCGATATAATTCCACCGCGCCACCCATTGCCCGCCGGCATTGTAAAAGGGGACGATGTAGAACCCCGACATCAGCAGCCGGTCTTCCGCCCGCACCGCTGCCACGAAGTCTTCGCGTCCCGTGGCCGTCAGCATGGCCGCGATGGCCTTGTCCACGTTTGCATCGGCGATGCCTGGATAATTCCGCGTTCCCTCGACCGTCCGCCCTTCCGATCCGAAATAATTCATCTGCTCGTTGCCGGGCGAAAGCGAATTGAACCACGTCACCGGGATCATGTCGAAATCATAAGATCTCTGCATGCGGTTGAACTGCGCGGAGTCGACAATCCTTACATCCGCCTTGATGCCGATCGCTTGCAGCGTGCGCTGATAATGCAGCGCGATCCGCTCCTGATCCGTGCTGACGATGGAAATTGTGAAAGTGAACGGTTCGCCCGCCGCATTGCTCAGGCCTTGATCGGTAATGGTCCATCCGGCCTCCGCGAGCAGGCCCACGGCTTTCCGCAGAATCTTGCGGTCGCGGCCTGAACCATCGCTCACGGGAAGCTTGTAGGAGCCATCGAGAAAATCGGAACGAAGCTTTGTTGCGGCGTCGCCGAGCACCGACTTCTCACGTGCGTCCGCCGCCACGCCCATGGATGACAGTTCCGAGCCCGAATAATAGCCATAGGTCCGGCGAAAGGCGTTGGAAAACAAGTTGGCGTTGGCCCATTCGAAATCGAAGGCCAATACCAGCGCCTCGCGAACCCGCACGTCTTCGAACATCTTGCGCCTGGTATTGAATGCAAATCCGGATGTTGCAGCGGGCGTCCGCTGCTCAAACTTCGCAAGCGTGATCTTGCCGTCTTTTGCCGCCGGAAAATCATAGGCCGTCGCCCAGCGCGTCGGGTCGCTCTCGATGCGCACATCCGCCTGGCCGGACTTGAACGCTTCGAAAGCGGCATTCGCATCGCGGTAATAGTCGAACCGCACTTCTGCAAAGTTCCACAGGCCCTTCTGCAGTGGCAGGTCCTTTCCCCAGTAGCCGGGGTTTTTCACATAGGTGATGTTTTCGCCTGCGCTCACGGGGCCGATGATATAGGGGCCCGATCCGACGATGGGATCGAGGGTCGTTTTGGTGAAATCCTTTCCCTCCCAGTAAGCCTTGGAAAGGATCGGCATCAGCCCGACGATCATGGGCAATTCGCGGTCGCCCGTGTTCTGCGTGAACGTGATGGTGTAATCGTCAGGTGTTTCCACCTTGCTGACCTTGGAATACGAATTCTTGAAGCCGAACCGCCCCTTGTCGCGCAGCGTCTCCATGGTGAACACCACATCCGCGGCCGTCACCGGCGTTCCGTTGGAGAATTTCGCTTCAGGGCGCAGCTTGAATGTGAAGGTCTGCCGATCGTCCGAAACGTCGATTGATTGAGCCAGCAAGCCATAAAGTGAAAAGGGCTCTGCCCAGTTCCGGCCCAGCAGGCTTTCGAACACATAGGTACGCACACCGGTAACGTCGGAGCCTTTGACGATGAACGGATTGACGCTATCGAAACTACCGCTCACCGCCTGACGCAACTGCCCGCCTTGGGGCGCATCTGGGTTTGCATAGGGCAGGTGCTTGAAGTCAGCGGGCAGGGCGGGCTCGCCCTGCATGGCGATGCCGTGCCCGGGTGCGGCGAAAGCGGCAGTGGCCAAAAGCCAGCCTGCGGCGGCGAATATTGCGAAGGCGCGAATCGATCTCATGCGCCGATGATTACAGAATTCCACGAGGGCCTCCATGGCGGGGCGTTGAAAACCCCGCCACGGAAATTGTCCGGTGATTACGGCACCAGAATGTTCTGGAACTGCCAGGGGTCTTGGCTGTCGATATCGCCTTCGAACAGGTGCTCGATCGATTCCAGAGGCGTCCAGTCGGTATAGTGGCCCTTCACCATTCCCAGGTAGGGCCTCTGGACTTCCATGCAGCGCTTGTAGTCCATCTCATCGGTATCGACGACGCCGGCATTCGGGTTCTCGATGGCCCAGACGATGCCTGCGAGCACCGAGGATGTGACCTGAAGCCCCGTGGCGCTCTGATAGGGCGCAAGCTTGCGGGCTTCCTCGATCGAAAGTTGAGAGCCATACCAATAGGCGTTCTTCTTGTGGCCATAGACCAGCACACCCAGCTCATCCATGCCGTCAGCGATTTCAGTCTCGTCGAGCACGTGCCACTGCGATTGCCGCTTGCCGCCGGCACCCAGCATTTCGTGCCATGAGAGAATAGCATCGTTGCAGGGGTGATAGGCGTAGTGGCAGGTCGGGCGGTAGGTTACTTTCCTGCCATCCTTCACGGTGAAGTAATCGGAAATCGAGATCGCTTCATTGTGAGTGACGAGGAAGCCATAATGCGCGCCTTGGGTGGGCGTCCAGGTGCGAACGCGCGTGTCGGCACCCGGCCGCTCGATATAGATTGCGGCGCCACTGCCAACCTTATGCTTCTTGCCCTTGGGAGGCATCTTCTTCTCATGCGTGCCCCAGCCAAGTTCGGCGGGTTGCAGCCCCTCAGAGATGAAGCCTTCGACCGACCAGGTATTGAGGAAGGTGTCGAACGGCTTCGGCTGCTTGGTGCGCTGCGTGTCACGCTCGGCCACGTGAAGTCCCTTCACCCCCACGCGCTTCATGAGCTTTGCCCAGCCTTCGCGGCTGGTGGGCTCTGCCACTTTGAGCTTGAGCTCGGCGGCAATGTCCATCAACGCCTTCTTGACGAACCAGGACACCATGCCCGGATTGGCCCCGCAGCACGAGACGGCGGTAACGCCCGTGCCCAGCTCCTTTTTCAAGGCAAGCAGACCCTCGCGCAGCACGTAGTTGGTGCGCTCGCCATGCGTGGCATTGGGATTGTCGTAATAGCCCTTCCACGGCTCGATGACCGTATCGATGTAGAGAGCGTTGGTTTCTCGCGCCACGCGAATGATATCGAGGCTGCCGACGTCGACGGAGAGGTTCACGATCAGAGCGCGATCAGGGCCAGCGAGCAGGGGCTTTAGCACCTGCTTGTAATTCTTCCGTGTAAGGCCTTCCTTGATGAAGGCCGCGCCCTGTTGCTCGGCCAGCTGGCTGCGAGACGCATCCGGATCGATCACCGTGATCTGCGAGGGACTGCACTTGATGTGGCGCAGGATCAGCGGCAGTGTGCCCCGTCCGATCGAACCGAAGCCGATCATCACGATGGGGCCATTCCAGGTGGCGTACACGGGCCAGTTAGTCATTTCATCGGAACTCCTGTGTTGAATGAAAAGAGCGTGCGCAATTAACGCAAAGCCAAGTCATTGAATACAAGATTCTTTCCGCGAGAAAGTTCAACAGGCGATGGGAAAGGATGGTTTGAACAGTTGCTCAGTGGAAGGACGGCCCGGCGCACGTGTGGTATGGCTGTCCTGTAGCTTCGCAAACTGCACCTGCGCCCGCATCCGCATAGCGTGCTCATCCACACCAGGGAGGGCGCGGTCCGTCATCACTGGCCGCCCCGCGATCCATGAATGCGTGAAGTCGCGTCCGGTGCCGGCGAGTACCATTGTCTTGATCGGGTC
This sequence comes from Aestuariivirga sp., assembly GCA_046594995.1. Taxonomy (GTDB): domain Bacteria; phylum Pseudomonadota; class Alphaproteobacteria; order Rhizobiales; family Aestuariivirgaceae; genus Aestuariivirga. The sequence goes on along the minus strand of JBKJQU010000272.1, from coordinate 5,396 downwards.
CATGATCGGCCCGAGGTGTAACCCGGTGAGATCAAACACCGTGATGTCGGCAAGCGCACCGGCACACAGCCGCCCGATGTCGTCTCGGCCGAGTGCTGCAGCACCGCCGAGTGTTGCCGCATTGTAGAAATCCGCGGCACTGGCGGTGTTGGCGCCATCCACCACGCGGCACAGGTTCAGGCCCTGCCGCAAATTATCCACCATGTCGGGAGGTGACGTGTCCGTTCCCATGGCGATGTTGATGCCGCGCGCGCGATAGCTGGCAAACGATCGGAGTACCTCGCCGTCCCGCGCGAAGACGATGGGACAATGGACGAGCGATGCACCGCTTTCGGCCAGCAACTCAAGATCGCCATCCTGCAGGTAGATGCCATGCGGCAGCACGGCGCGTTCACTCAGCAGCCCGAGCCCATCAAGCCAGCGATAGGCCGATGTGCCGCGAAGCTTTTTCACCAGCGCCACTTCATACCGCGACTGGCAGCAGTGCAGCCGCACCGGCACATTGGCCTCGCGTGATATTTCGGCCGTGCGCGCCAGCAGTGCCGGCGTGCAGGTCTCGATCCGGTCGGGTAACAGACACGCGCGGATCAGTCCTCCCGCCTTGCCATCGAAATCGCGGATGTAACGCTCCGCGGCCTCAAGGCACTGAAGCCCCTTGGCCTCATCCCAGTGCTGGGAGATATTGCCATGCTCGTCGGTAATCGAAACGCCTGACATGTAGCAGGGCCCGAGATAGGCCCTGATGCCAAGTTCACCGGCAATCGCCGCAACGCCCGCGAACTCGTCGCAGGTTTCGCCCCATTGGCGGTAGCTCATGGAGGTGATCGGCATCGCCGTGGTGATGCCGTTCCGGATCAGTTGCGTGAAGGCGTAGCGGTACTTGAATTGCCCCTCGTCAAATGAATAAGCCTCGCGCGGACCTTCCCGCAGATAGGTCTCCGTCCAGATGCGGCCAAGCGTCCAGTCGGGCCCATTGTCGAGGGTCAAAACCGTTGAATCGAGATCGCCCAATGCATCAAGATCAATGAAGCCCGGCCCGATCATCGCCTCGCCATAGTCAATGTCGCCGTCGGTGCGCCCTTCGAAACCGCGCCCCACAAATATGATGCGTGTTCCTTCGATGACAATTTCGCCGTTGCGCCAGATCACATGGCTCCTGCCGTCAAAGCCGATCACGTTGCTGGCGCGCAGCTTGGTTCTCTTGCCAGTCATGTGGTGCATTCAGCATTCATGCGCTGCGGCTGCTATAATGCCATGTCTCCCACTTGATCCGCGCGCGCTTATAGGCATCGTAGATTGATACGGCATAGACGAAGATACCGCCCGCAAGCTTGCCTGCCATCGACACCTCGGGCGCAGCGGTTTGCAATGTGAAGCCACCGAGCAACAGGATGAAAAACACAAAGATGAGTCCTCGCGTGGGCTCCCGGTTGAACACCTGTCCCGCGCCCGGCAACACGATGGCCAGCAGCAGGATAAGGCGGGGATTCATCGGCTTTCGAAGCGTTTCATCGGGCATTGTCATTTCGAAATCTCGGTGGTTTTGGAGAGGATATCGGTCTTCAGCGCGATGAGATAGTCCATAAGCGGTTTCACATCCTGTGCAGGAAATGGCGTCAGTCCCATCTCGCTGTCGCGAAAGATCAGATATTTGCCGCGATGGGCCTCTTCCGCCAGCCAGACCACCCGAACACCCTTTGGCGATATCACCAGCTCCTTGGCACGCTGGTCCTGGAAGATGCCGGCTTGCCGCCGCAGGACTTCCAGTGGCGGCAACGCCTCAGGCGCGTCCGTGCGTATGGCGCAATCATGCGGGAAAGCTGCATCGGGCGTGATCTGCACGGGAAGGGATGCGAACTTGGAAAATGGTTCGACGCCCCGTGGCCGCATCATCAAGTCGAATGTGCCGGTCAGGGGCAAAGGCTCGGGCAGGGTGACAAGCAGCCAGAGTGCTGGAAGCTTGCGGATGTTCAGTGCATCGGGCACGGCCTGTAGATCGAAAGTATGCCCGCAATAGGTCCCGGAAATGCGCGGGAACCCGTCAGGCTTCATTGCCTTTAGCCCGCCATCAAACAGCGCCTTCGCATCATCGAGATATGCCGCACGACGTGTTGCGCGCGCACGGCTATCCTGCCAGTGGCGGTACAGCGCCCAGAGGAAAAACAGTGCTGCAACTGTGGCAATTGCCGCTTTCGCCAAAGTTTCGAGCACGCTTCACCGCCTGAAAAAAGCTGGCCCGCCTGTTAGGGGCGGGCCAGTGTTAGGTCTTGAACAATGCCGGGGTCAATAGCCGCGCGGACGCGGCCAGGGCATGGTGAACTGGTCGCCGCGCTTCACGAAGCGGTAGCGCCAGAAGTGGAACCACAGCGACACGATGATGTAGAAACCCACCATGGCGATGAGCTGCGTGCCGTAGCCAAGGAACACCGCGAAGTAAGTAACCGCGCAAAGGGCGAGCAGCACGAACGCCGGGATCGGATGGAAGGGATGTACATAGCCGCGCTTGATCGTGTCGAGCGGCCACTTCTTGCGGAACATGATCACGTTGATTGGCATGAACGTGTAGCCGAGAAGGCCCGACAGGATCGAGAAAGTGATCACCTGGTCCAGCGGCGCACCGAGTGCGAAGATGAGCGCGATGGGCACGAGGAAGATGATCGACCGGTAGGGTGTGCGGAACTTCGGATGAACCGCGCCGAACCAGGCTGGCAGGTAGTGGTCGCGGCCCATCGAGAACCACGCCCGCGATGCGTCGTTGATGCAGCCATTGGCGGAAGCGAGCGTCGAGAACAGCGTTCCGATGCCGAGCAGAACCATAAGGAAGGTCGAGCCCGAGAGGCGTCCAGCGTCGAACAGTGGAACGCCGGCCTGGCCCAGATACTCCCATGGCATCAGCCCCGCGCAGACATACCATGTCAGCGTGGCGGCGATCAGCAGCGTGATGATGCCGGCCATCGTGCCGAAGGGCAGCGCGCGCGATGGTGAGCGCACTTCTTCAGCAGCCTGCGTGGTGCCTTCGATCCCGAGGTAATACCACAGGCCGAAGTGCATCGCAGCCACAACGCCGATCCAGCCATAGGGAAGGGAGGCATCACCCGCCATCAGTTCCGCATGGCGTAGAGGCGATGTTTCGCTCCATGGCGCCACGCCGAAGAACAGCAGGATGATGGCAATGAAGGCAATTGCCGTGATGACGAGATTGAAGTTCAACGTTGCAAGAACGCCCCTGTAGTTCAGCCACGCCAGGAACAGGATCGACAGGATTATGAATGGACGCTGGTCGATACCGCTGTGGCCGCTCATTTGCGCCACCGTATCGACGAGGAAGCCGATGGTGATGGCGTTGCCTGCTTCCAGCATGGTGTATGCGAAGACGAGGTAGAGGCCGACGTTGAAGGCCATCAACGGACCGATGATGTGCTTGGCCTGTGTGTACTGACCGCCCGCGGCGGCGACTGTGGATGTCACCTCCGAGTCGATCATGGCCACGCAGGTATAGAGGAGGCCTGCGAACCAGCAGGCGATCAGTGCCGCATAGGCGCCACCCTTGCCCACGCCGAAGTTCCAGCCCATGTATTCGCCGACGAGCACGATGCCCACGCCCAGCGCCCAGACGTGAGCGGGGCCGAGTACACGCAGCAGGCTGATCTTCTGGACTTCAGTAGCGGATGCTTGTGTTGTGTTTGCCATCTTCCGCCCCTTACAGCTTGTGCTTTTCGGTGAGTGCCTCAAGTTCGCCCTCGCGGGACGACGTTAGAAGCTCTTCCGAGTAGGTGCTGTCGATCTTGAACCAGTCGACGATGATGTAGACGCCGAACACCGCTGACAGGATCCAGGCGGCATATTCCGAGTAATTCCAGATATCCATTGTTCCACCTATGCCCTGTCGCCGAATTTTTCGGAGATGACTTCCTTGTATTCCTGACCTGAGAACCGCACGACGATGACGAAATAACCGACGACTATGGCGATCATGACGAGGAGTTCAACGGTGCTGAAGGCCCAGTAGTCATAGCGCGCCGTGATCATCTCGTTGACGGCGGCCGGGTCGGTGACGCCGAGTGCGTTCCACTTCTCGACCATCGCCGGGGTCTGCTTGAGGGTTTCCCATGTCGGATCGGCCACCGGTGCCGAGACCTTGGCGCCGCCGGCCATACCGAGCAGGAGAGGCAGGCGCAGCGCGCCCACGATCAGTACCATCAGCACGATCACATCGATGATCTGGCCAATCTTGCTCTGCCTTGGAGGTGAATATCTTGCCATCTGTTGCCCCCTATCGCTTATGACTGCGCATCTCGTCGAGATGCTTGATGTCGAGACCGTAGATGAAGTCCTTGTCCTCCTTGTAATGGCGGACCATGGCGCCGATTGCTGCGGTGTTGAACACCAGCACGGCGGCGCCGCCGCAGAGCAGAACGATACGCCACGGCCCCTCCGGCGCGAGAGACCAGGTTCCGATCATCACGAAGATGATTGTGAGCCAGAGGCCGACGACAAACGCCCATGCTACAAGCACATCGCGTTTATACATGGCCTCAATCCGCAGTTTGAGGTCAGACATGGTAGTTCCTCCCGATGTCCAGCCCTTGTCCCCACAGCCGGCTGGGCCATCCCCCATTGAGTCGTTTGCTGAGGGGCAACTTTGTTATCTCGGAGGAAACGCCTCGACTGGTTGATTGTCAAGCAGTCTGATGCAGTTTGAGACGGTCACTGCCTATCTGCGCGTCAATCCGGGTTGCGCCTGCAATCTTCCATCATTCCAGCAAGGCAAGTCACCTGTTGCCTTGGAACCCCCGGACGCGATACTCAACGCTGAAACGATTCGGGAACGAAAATGGCCAAAGCCGTGAAGCCCAACGACCTCTTCAGTAATATTCCCACAGTGCAAAAGCCGAAGAACACCGCCCCCGCCAGATTGCGCGGCGAGGAAAGCTATACCGCCGCCGACATCGAGGTGCTGGAGGGGCTGGAGCCCGTGCGCCGCCGCCCCGGCATGTATATCGGAGGCACCGATGAGAAGGCGCTGCATCACCTCTTTGCGGAAGTCCTCGACAACGCCATGGATGAGGCGGTCGCCGGCCACGCCACCTGGATCGATGTGCACTACGCCGCCGACGGCTACCTGACCGTCATCGACAATGGCCGCGGCATCCCCGTCGATCCGCACCCCAAGTTCAAGAACATGTCGGCGCTCGAAGTCATCATGACCACGCTGCACGCCGGCGGAAAATTCGACAGCGGCGCCTATGAAACCTCAGGCGGCCTTCACGGCGTCGGCGTCTCGGTGGTGAACGCGCTGTCGGACCATGTGATCGTCGAAGTGGCGCGGGGCTCACAGCTTTACCGGCAGGAATTCAGGCGCGGCAAGCCCACGGGAAAGCTCGAAAACCTTGGCA
>JBKJQU010000150.1:0-7955 GCA_046594995.1 Aestuariivirga sp. | reverse complement strand
GTCCGCAACACTTCAGGGTGAATGTCCTTTGTCGCGGGCACCCGCTTGGCGGAAAAGGACATTCACCCTGAAGTGTTGCGGACTAAGATCAAAAGTTGGATATTTGCAAAATGAAACTGCTGCACATCGACTGGGTTGACACGCTGCGCCGCGGCAGATGCCTGGACTTTTTGATATCTGGCAAGTCGCTGCTGAAGATGTTGGAAGGCCGAGGCTACCAGAACCAATCGCGCCTCGGCACCGCGCTCGTTCCAACTGATACGACTTTTCGCGACGAACTTACATTGGTGGCACCCGGCCCATTGGCGAGTGGACGCATACCAATGTACATCTGCCCGTGCGGCGACTATGATTGCGGCGTGATCTCAGTCCGCATTTCGCATGAGGGCGACAGCTTTTTATGGAGCGAAATCGGCTGGGAAGACGACCAGAACCGGATTTCGCTTTTGAAACATTTGGGGCCATTCAGATTTCAGGACGAGCAATACCGCAAGGCGCTGGGAGCGACCCCTTAAGCGTCTTCTCCCGCGCGCGGGATGAAGAAGGGACCCGTTGCTGCAAGCAACGGGGAGATGAGGGGAAGCGAGGCTCGAACCGAACCGTCGCCCTCGCTTCCCCTCATCTACCCCGGCTTCGCCGGGGGCCCTTCCTCTCCCGCTTCGCGGAAGAGGACATTTCACTCCGCCGCCTTCGGCATCGGGTTCAGGTCGTTTGCCGGTGCCGCCACCACGTCTCCCGCAATCATGTCGGACTGCCGCTCGCGGTCACTCATGTGGCGGCGGTCGCGCGCGACATAGGAATAGATCGCCGGCGTGATGAACAGCGTGAACAGCGTGCCAATCGTCATGCCGGCCGCGATCACGATGCCGATATCGAAGCGGCTCTTCGCGCCCGCGCCATCCGCGATCAGCAGCGGAACGACGCCGATCACCATGGCCGCCGTCGTCATGAGGATGGGACGAAGCCGTGTGGCGGCCGCTTCCTTGATGGCGAGGTTCTTGTCATAGCCCATCGTCTCCTGCAGCTTGTTGGCGAATTCCACCATCAGGATACCGTGCTTGGCGATGAGGCCGATCAGCGTCACCAAACCGATCTGCGTATAGATGTTGATCGTGCCGGACCCTAAGTTCACCGGCGCATTGTTCTGCATCATGCCGTTGATCTGGCCCAGGATCCACAGCACGAACAGCGCGCCGAAAACGGTGGCGGGCAGGCCGACCAGGATGATGATCGGATCGCGGAAGCTTTCGAACTGCGCGGCCAGAACCAGATAGATCAGCAGCAGCGAAATGGCGAAGGTGATGGCAAGCGTGTTGCCTTCCTGCACGAACTGGCGGCTCTCGCCCTTGAAGTCGTAGGCCATGCCCTGCGGCATGATCTCGTCGGCCTTCGCTTGAAGGAAGGCGATGCCCTCGCCGATGGTGCGGCCCGGGAACGGCACGCCCTGCAGTATGGCGGAGTTCAGCTGCTGGAAGGTGGCCAGCCCGTTGGGCTGCACCGACTGGCCAACCGTCATGAACGACGCCATCGGCACCATGGTGCCGTCTCCCGCGCGCACATGGAACTTCATGATCTGGTCGATGTTGGAACGCTCGGTGCGCGGCACCTGCGGGATCACCTGATAGCTGCGGCCCTGAACCGAGAAGCGATTCACGTTATTGCCGCCCAGCAGAGTCGCCAGCGTGGCGCCGATGTCCTGCATCGTCACGCCCAGCTTGTTGGCGCGGTCCTTGTCGACCACAAGCTCCACCTGCGGCGTCTGGAAGCGGAGATCCGCATTGGTGAAGATGAACAGGCCGGACTTCGTGGCCTCGGCACTCAGGGTCTCGAGAACTTCCGCCAGCCGCGTGTAATCGCCCGGATAGGTGAGCACGAACTCGACGGGAAGATCGCCCGCACCAACCGGAATGGCCGAAGGTGCGGTGGCGAAGATGTTGACGCCCGGCACCGCCTTGAACTTTGGCTGCAACTCACCCATCACCGACAGGTCGGAACGGTCGCGCTGGTCCCACGGCTTCAGGATCAGGCCCATGAAAGCGGAGTGCGAATTTGGAAATCCGTTGATCGCGAACAAGTTCTGCTTCTCGGGCAATGCCAGAAAGGTTTCCGTCAGATTGTCCGTATACGTCGTAAGATAGTCGAGGTTCGTATGCTCCGGCGCATTGACGAAGGCGAACAGCACGCCCTGGTCTTCCGCAGGCGCCAACTCGCGGTTAATCGAGTTGTAGAGCACCGCCGAGAGGCCGATCGTCAGCAACGCGATCCACGCGAACACGAAACGCTGCTTCAGCGTCCCATCGAGGCGGCGGCGGTAGAAACGTTGCAGCGAGCCGAACACGCGCTCGACGAGGCGGCCGAACCACGAAAGCTCCGCATGTGGCTTCAGCATCTTCGACGCCATCATCGGAGACAGCGTCAGCGCCACGACGCCGGACACGATGACGGCACCCGCCAGCGTGAAGGCGAATTCGCGGAACAGCGCGCCCGTCAGGCCGGAGGTAAAGCCGATCGGCGCATAGACAGCGGCAAGTGTGATGGTCATCGCGATGACCGGCCCGGTGATCTCGCGCGCACCCTTGATCGCCGCGTCGAAGGGCTTCATGCCCTCCTCGATATGGCGGTGAATGTTCTCGACGACGACGATGGCGTCGTCCACCACAAGCCCGATGGCGAGCACCAGCGCCAGCAGCGTCAGCAGGTTGATCGAATAGCCGAAGGCGACGAGCACCAGCGCCACGCCCACGAGCGACAGCGGGATCGTCACCACCGGAATGATGGTGGAGCGCACGTTGCCGAGGAACAGGAAGATCACGACGATGACGATGATGCCGGCTTCAAGCAACGTCTTGCCCACTTCCTCGATCGAGGCGCTGATGAACTCGGTCGCGTCGTAGGCGATGTTCGCCTCAAGCCCCGTGGGCAGCACGCGCTTGATTTCCGGCATCGCATCGCGGACCGCGCTGATGACGGTGAGCGGATTTGCGTCCGGCGTTGTCTGGATACCCATGAACACGGCCTTGAGGCCGTCGAAGGCGGATGTGGAGCTGTAATTCTGCGGGCCCAGATCGATGGTCGCGATCTGGCCAAGCCGGATGACGGTATTGCCCTTCGTGGCAACGACAAGCTGGCCAAACTGCTCAGGCGTTTCGAGCGACGTCTGCGCGTTGATGTTCTTCTGCGTGAATTCGGCCTTCACTTCGCCGGCAGCGGTGGTGAAGTTGTTGGCTGCAAGCGCTTGGCGCACATCGAGCGGCGTGATGCCAAGCGATGCCATCTTGTCGGGATCGAGCCACACGCGCATGGCGAAGGTCGAGCCGCCGAGAATGTCGGCGGCGGCCACGCCGTTGATGGCCTGAAGCTTCGGCTTCACCACGCGGTCGAGATAGTCGGAAATCTGCGGCGCCGACATCTGCTCCGACTTGAAGCTGATATACATCAGCGCGAAGCCAGCGCCCGTGGTGCGCTTCACTGTCGGGTCGTTGGCTTCTTCCGGCAGGATGCCCTTCACCTCGTTGACCTTCGACAGGACGTCGGACAATGCACGGTCGGCATCCGCATCGAGACGGAGCTTCAGCGTGATGGTCGAGATGTTCTGCGAAGACTTCGACTCGATCAGGTCCACGCCTTCGGTCGAGGCGACGGCCTGCTGCAAGGGCGTCGTGATGAAGCCCTTGATCTGATCGGCGTTGGCGCCGGGATAGACCGTCTGGATTTCAATCTTGGTGTCCGACACTTCCGGGAACTGGCGGATCGGCAACTGGAAGATGGCCTGGAGGCCCGCCAGCAGGATGAGAAGACTGACCACGGTGGAAAGCACCGGGCGCTTCACGAAAATATCGGTGAAATGCATTTGCCCGGTCCTTACTGAATTGTGACCGGGTCCTGAAGCTTCAAGGCAATCGAATTGTCGATCACCACCTTGCTGCCCTGGTCGATCTTGTTCTGGCCAGCGGTGACGACCTTGTCACCGGGCTTCAGGTTGCTTTCGATCGCAACACGTCCATCGCGAACGGCACCCGTCTTGACGAAGCGGCGCTCGATCACGAGTTCGTCCACGTCCTTGCCGTCCTTGTCCTTCGCCTTCACCGCATTCACCACGAACACGTTGTCGCCATAGAGCGAGAAGGTGACGGCCGTCTGCGGAATGGTGACGACCTGCTTGAGCTCGCCTGAATCCACCAGCACATTGGCATACATGCCGGGAACGAGCCTGCCGTCCGGGTTGGCAATCGTGGCGCGCACCGTGATCATCCGGCTTGAATCCGACACGCGCGAATCCGTGGTCGCAACCTTGCCCTCGAAGCTTTCGTTCGGATAGGCGTTGAAGCTGGCCGTGATCTTCTGGCCGATGCTGATGCGGCCATAATCGGCTTCCGTCACCGTGAAGTCCGCGTAGATCGGATCGATCTTCTGCAGCCACACGATTTTCTGTCCTGGCGCCAGATAGCTGCCGAGCGCGATCTCCTTCAGGCCCACGTGGCCATCCCACGGCGCATAGATGAACTTCTGCGCGATGACGGCGCGCAGCCTCTCGATAGAGGCCTGCAGCGTGTCCCGCTGGGTGCGGAGCGTGTCGAGTTCGGCGCGGGGGCTGATGCCCTTCTTGGCCAACGCCTCCTTGCGGGCGAGTTCTGCCTCGGCGTTCACAAGCTGGGCCGTAAGGCTCCGCATGTCGGCTTCTTCCGTGGCGATGTCGAGCTTCACCAGAAGTGTGCCCTTCTTGATGTCCTGGCCCGACTCGAAATTGATTTCCTTCACGATCCCTCCAACCTGCGGCGTGATGTCGATTCCCTCGAACGCGGTCAGCGTGCCGATGCCGGCGATCTGCGGCTGCCAGGAATCGGTTCGCGCGGGCTCTGCCGAAATCGTCTCCGGCGGCTGCGGCGCGTTCTTGATCGAGTCCGCGATGATCAACGGCAGCTGGACATGCGTCCAGAAATAGATGCCGCCCCCCAGCCCGCCGAGGATGACGGTGACGAGGAGAATGTAGAGAATACGCCGTATCATTGTATCTGTTCCCGCTTATTCTGCCGCCTGCGCCGTCGATTGGCGCAGCAGCTCAGCTTTCTTTTCAACCAGTATATTGACAGCTGCTGTCAGCACTGCCTCGCCATAATCCGCCACGAAGCGCGCCCCCGCGAAGGGCTGCTCCGAACACCTGCACTCAGCGATACGTGCCAGGTCCTGTTTCAGGTCATCCATTTGCTTGTCCATCGCCTGGATCATGGTCTCCGGCGAAATGTACTGCTTGAGCAGCATCTGGAAGAGAAATTCGGACTTGTACTTGTCGCGCGCCGGCAGCACCGCGATGGATTTCGCCAGCGCCGCACGCCCCGTTTCGGTGATGGCATAGACCTTCTTGTCCGGCTTTCCCGTCTGCTCTTCGGCGCGCACCGTCACCAGCATCTCGCCCGCAAGCTGGGTGAGTGCCGGATAGATCGAGCCATAGCTGGCGTCGATGAAGTGGCTGAACAACCCCTCCTCGATATCCTTCTTGATCTCGTATCCCGAGGCTTCCCCGCTGGAGAGGATGCCCAGGCACAGTGTTCTGACGTTCATGTCAATGACAATCCGATATATGCCAATTCGATAGATGACAATATGATATATATCGGACTGGCATAGGGTTCAAGCCGAATCTGCCGTGGATCGCGGCACAGCATTGTTGTGTTCGGTTTTTGACCTGTTTATGAAGGCTTAAAGGCAGCCATAATGCGCGCCAGAGACCAGGAAACAGGGGGGCTCATGGAGTATTTTCTCCAGCAGCTGATCAACGGCATCACATTGGGGTCCATTTATGGCCTCATCGCCATCGGCTATACGATGGTCTACGGCATCATCGGCATGATCAACTTCGCCCATGGCGACGTGTTCATGGTGGGTGGCTTCGTCTCCCTCATCGCCATCGTGGCGCTGGGGCTGACCGGCGGCAGCGGCATGTTCCTCATCATTCTGGCGCTGGTTCTGGTGGTCATCATCGCCATGATCATCGCTTCCGCCTATAACTGGACCATCGAGCGCGTCGGCTACCGCCCCTTGCGCGGCTCTTTCCGGCTGGCCCCGCTCATTTCGGCCATCGGCATGTCCATTGTGCTCCAGGAATTCGTCCGCATCGCGCAGGATGGCCGCCCCAAGCCGCTGCAACCGATTGTCACCGGTGGCCACGTCATCATGGAACGCGCCATTGAACAGGGTGAATTCGTGGTCCGGCTATCCAACATGCAGATTTTCATCATCATCACCACGCTCGTGCTGATGGCGATCTTCACCGCCATCATCACCCGCACCTCGCTTGGCCGGGCGCAACGCTCCTGCGAGCAGGACCGCAAGATGGCAGCCCTGCTGGGGATCGACGTCGACAAGACGATTTCGATCACCTTCATCATGGGCGCGGCGCTCGCCGCCGTCGCGGGCATGATGTTCTTCCTCTATTATGGTGTGACGGACTTTTACGTGGGCTTCCTTGCCGGCATCAAAGCCTTCACCGCCGCCGTTCTGGGCGGCATCGGGTCCATCCCCGGCGCCATGCTGGGCGGCATGGTCATCGGTCTCATCGAAGTATTCTGGTCGGCCTATTTTTCCGTCGAGTACAAGGACGTGGCGGCCTTTGCCATGCTGGCTGCGGTGCTGATCTTCATGCCCCAGGGCCTCCTGGGCAAACCCGAAGTCGAGAAAGTCTGAGTACATGGCAACCGCACCGAAATCCGCCGAAGCCTCCCTCGAAAACCGCCCGCTGGACGCGGCGGTCGTCGTGAAGGACCTCATCGTCACCACGATCCTGGCGCTCGCCATCCTTGGGCCCATCGTCGGCCTCAAGACCGTCGCCATCTCGGGAACGCTCGACCTTGTGCAGCGCTGGGGCCTTGTCGCCATCCTCGTCGCCATCGTCGTTGGCGGCCGCCTGCTTCATCATCTCTATGTGTGGAACAAGCCCGCCGCCACCGAAAAGAAGGCGCCAACCGCCGCCGCAACGGCCGCCGCCGCCCGCCGTGATGTACGCGTCGGCAAGTACCTCGGCCCCGTTCTTCTGCTCGTCGCGGTTTTCCTGCCCTACCTCGCGGGTTTCACCGGAACCCGCGAACGCCAGATCATGGACCTGGCGATCCTGATCCTCACCTACATCATGCTGGGCTGGGGCCTGAACATCGTCGTCGGCCTCGCAGGCCTGCTCGACTTGGGCTACGTCGCCTTCTATGCGGTCGGCGCCTACACCTACGCGCTGCTCGCCACCGTCTATCTCCCGCAATGGTTCGGCGAAGGCATCCTCCCCTATTCCTTCTTTATCACGCTCCCCATCGCTGGGCTTCTGGCCGCACTCTGGGGCGTCATCCTGGGCTTCCCCGTGCTGCGCCTTCGCGGCGACTATCTGGCGATCGTCACACTGGCCTTCGGCGAAATCATCCGCATCGTGCTGTTGAACTGGATGGAGTTCACCGGCGGTCCGGCTGGCATCGGCCAAATTCCGCGCCCGTCCTTCTTCGGCCTGCCCTTTGGCAGCGGCGACGGCACCTTTGCGGCTTTCTTCGGCATCGAGCACAAGCCCATCCACCGCATCGTGTTCCTCTACTACATCATCCTTGTGCTGGCGCTCATCACCAACCTCGTCACCATCCGGCTGCGCAAGCTGCCTGTTGGCCGCGCCTGGGAGGCCCTGCGCGAGGATGAAATCGCCTGTCGGTCACTGGGCATCAACACCCGCAATACCAAGCTAAGCGCGTTTTCCATCGGGGCGATGTTTGCAGGCTTTGCCGGTTCGTTCTTTGCCACGCGTCAGGGGTTCATTTCGCCAGAAAGCTTCACCTTTCTGGAATCGGCAATCATTCTGGCTATCGTGGTGCTGGGGGGCTTGGGCAGCCAAATCGGCATCGTCATCGCCTCGGTCGTGATGATCGGCGGCATCGAGATGCTGCGGAACCTGAACTTTTTGAAAAACGTCTTCGGGCCGTCGTTCGAGC
>JBKJQU010000434.1:0-11052 GCA_046594995.1 Aestuariivirga sp. | reverse complement strand
GTTCGATTTCGAGCGATACACCGGCCAAGGCCGCCTTACCGCTGAATGACTTGCCAAGGTTTTCGATTTTGAGCATCCGGCTGTTCCCTGTTGCATCGCAAACAACAGGGAACCCGCAACATTCATGTGACAGTAAGGTTGCAACCAAATGACAACCCACAAGCTCGCATTCAGCGAAGGTGAATCAGGTTTCTCGAAGCGTCCCATGTAGGCTGCCGCGACTCGGTAGAAATGCAGGGCACCAGCCAGGATTCGAACATATCTGCGCATTTGGCCCAGCTAAAATGCAGGGAGCCTTCCCGCACACGACCGCGATCAAGGAGTGAGGCCGAAGCGACTGCATCTTCCAATTTGTCGGCAATGCACCCTGTGACACCATGCTCCACGACATCAAGCGGACTTGGTGCGTCATAAGCGGCAACCGGTGTTCCGCAGGCCATGGCCTCCAGCATCACGAGGCCGAAGGTGTCCGTCTTGCTCGGGAATACCATGACGTCCGCCGCGGCGAGCGTGCGAGCGTAATCCTCGCCATGGCGGAAGCCGAGGAAATGCGCATCGGAGTTGCGGCGCTGCAGCCGTTCGCGTTCCGGCCCATCACCGACCAGCACTTTGCTGCCAGTGACCTTCAATGCCATGAAGTCATCGATACCTTTTTCGATGGCGAGCCGCCCGGCATAGAGCACGATGGGGCGCTGCAGCTTGAGATGGTCGCGGGGATACTCCCTGAACAGCGACCGATCGACACCACGGGTCCAGACCTTCACGTTGGCGAAATGCCGCTTGTCGAGCTCATCACCGATCGACTTCGTCGGCACCATCACTGCCTGGCTCGGCTTGTGGAATTGCCGCAAGACTCTCCACCCCGCGTTCAAAACGCCGGGCAGCGGAATGCGCGCTGCGGCATATTCTGCGAATCGCGTGTGGAACCCCGTCGTGAACCTCCAGCCATGACGGAGGCAAGCACGCCGTGCGGTCCACCCCAGTGGTCCTTCGGTGGCGATGTGGATGACATCCGGCATGATGGCGGCGATCTCGCGCATCAAGTCGCCAACCGAAGCCCTTGTGAGAGAGATTTCCGAGTAGAACGGCATCGGCCATGATGGCCGGTTGTCCGGGTTGATGGTTCGGACGTCGTGCCCCTTGGCTGTAAGCTCGCGGATAACGGCGTTCAGCGTGCGGACGACGCCGTTAACCTGCGGCAACCAGGCGTCCGTCACGATCAGGATGCGCATAGGTGTTTTCCAGCTCCTGTTGCATTGCCTTGTTCCAGTCGATGATCTCGAAAGTGCCATCCTTGTGCTCGACAAGGGCCGTGCAGCTTTCTACCCAGTCGCCGTCATTGAGGTAGTGTATGCCGTCGATGTCGCGATCGTCTGGGGTGTGGATATGGCCGCAGATCACGCCCTGGCAATTCCGTTTGCGGGCCTCTCGCACGACGGCGTCCTCGAAATGCGAGACGAATTCGACGGCCTTCTTGACGCGATACTTGAGGTATTGAGAGAGCGACCAGTAGGGCAGGCGGAAGAAGCGGCGGACACGATTGACGCTCGAATTGAGCGACATCGAAATCTCGTAGGCCGTGTCGCCCAGGTGCGCGAGCCATGGCGCGAAACGCACAACGCCATCGAATTTATCGCCATGAAGGATCAGGTAACGCTTGCCATTGGCGCTGAGGTGAATGGTTTCCTCAAGCACCGCCACGCGGCCCATCCGGAGGTTCGCGAAATTGCGGAAATTCTCGTCGTGGTTTCCTGGAATGTAGACGAGCTTGGTGCCCTTGCGCGCCTTGCGCAGCAGCTTCTGCACAACGTCATTATGCAGCTGGTCCCAATACCAGTTTTTGCGGAGTGACCAGTTGTCGATGAAGTCACCGACGATATAGAGCTGATCAGACTCCGTGGCCCGCAGAAAATCAAGCAAAGCCTCAGTCTGGGAGCGCCTCGTGCCAAGGTGAATGTCCGAGATGAAGATGGCGCGGTAATGACGAGGCGGGGAAAGCATTGGCAGTGTGCCCTGTGGCAATTTCAGGTGTTAAGTCTGACTCCTGTGAAGCTTTGATGACGTCACCAAACAAAGATACTGTTATCGCAGTGTCACAAATCGTCCTTAGCGCCTGTTCCAGCAGCAGAAGCTGATTCAGGGAGAGCGACATGACGGCAGCATATTCCGGCAGCGAACCGAAACCTTCCGCGCTTAAGCTTCTTGGCAAGGCCGTTCACCGCAATAAGGCGGCGAGCAAAGAAGGAATCCTCGAACGGCTCTTCACCCTCGCGTTCAGTGGATTGGTCTATCCGCAGATCTGGGAAGATCCGGTTGTCGACCTTGCAGCAATGGAAATCGAGCCTCATCACCATGTCGTGGCGATCGCATCGGGTGGTTGCAATGTGATCAGCTATCTGACAGCCAGTCCGGCCAGGGTGACAGCGGTCGATCTCAATCGCGCGCACGTGGCGCTGGTGAGGTTGAAGCTTGCAGGTCTCCTGCATCTTCCAGGCTGGGACAGCTATTACCGCTTTTTCGGGGAGGCGGATGAGCCGCAGAATCTCCGCGATTACAAGCGTTATCTCAAACCTGAAATCGACTTGGAAACCCGGGCCTATTGGGAGCGCCGCACACTGACCGGACGCCGCCGCCTCTCGCTGTTCAAGACCAACATCTACCGCAAGGGCCTGCTTGGGCGCTTCATTGGGATGGGTCACATCGTTGCCAAGGCCTATGGCCATGACATGAAGGGCCTGCTCAATGCGCGTTCGGTGAAGGAACAGCGGGAGTTTTTCGCCCGGGAGATCGCACCGCTGTTCGATCGCAAGCTGGTGAAATGGGTCACCGAGCGCAAAGTCTCGCTTTACGGCCTCGGCATTCCGCCCGCGCAATACGAAGCACTTGCCGATGGCGCACCCATGTCGAGCGTGCTGCGCGAGCGCCTTTCAAAACTCGCTTGCGATTTTCCGCTGCGGGAGAATTATTTTGCTTGGCAGGCTTTCGGCCGCGCCTATGCGCCCGGAGCATCCGGGCCATTGCCGCTTTACCTGCAGGAGAGGAATTTCGCTAAACTGCGAACCCGTGCGGAACGTGTCGATGTGCGGCACGTCTCGTTCACCGATGCGGTGAATGCGATGGCGCCGGGCAGTGTTCATCGCTTTGTGCTGCTCGATGCGCAGGACTGGATGAATGATATCCAGTTGAACGAGCTATGGGATGCCATCACCCGTGCTTCAGCGCCCGGCGCACGGGTAATCTTCAGGACCGCTGGGAAAAATACCATTCTGCCGGGCCGTGTTGCCGCTGATACCATGATGCAGTGGAACTATCTTGAGCAGCGGTCGCTTGAACTTGGCGCCCGCGACAGATCCTGCATCTATGGAGGGTTCCACATCTATGAGCGCGCACGAGCCAACTGACCGTAAAGACCTGGCATCCAACCGTTACAAGATGGATCGGATGTACCGCTTCCAGCGGCACATCTATGATGCAAGCCGGCGGTTCTACCTTCTCGGCCGTGACAAGCTGATCGCGGATCTCGACGTGCCCCCGGGCGGAACGGTTCTGGAGATCGGTTGCGGCACGGGGCGGAACCTTATGAAGGCGGCACAGGCCTATCCGGATGCGCGGATCTATGGAATCGACATTTCCGATGAAATGCTGAAAAGCGCCACGCATGCGATCTGGAAGGCCGGCCTGACGGACCGCGTCCGGATCGGACAGGGCGATGCGCTGACCGCTGAACCAATGCATGTCTTCGGCGTGCGCTCCTTTGACCGCATCTTCTTCTCCTATGCGCTCTCGATGATCCCGGGTTGGCAGATGGCATTGTCGCATGCAATGTGCCTGCTTGGCCCTGAAGGGCAATTGCACATTGTCGATTTTGGTCAATGCGAGTGCATGCCGGGTCTATCCAAAGCACTGTTGTTCCGATGGCTCCGCCAGTTCGACGTCGAGCCCCGCGCGTCAATGTGCCTGGAAATTGAACGTTTGGCGAGGTTGGAAAGCAGGCAGTGGTCGTTCAGCCAGGGTTTCCGCGGCTATAACTGGAACCTGGCCGTCGGCCCTTCTGGTGGTGCTGGACGCAGCGAAAATCCAAAAACGAATTCAAAAGCGCCAACACGGCAGGTGCGGGCGTATATGTATCTGAAATAACGCGATAATGCCTCGCGCTCATCGCCCACCGCTCCTCCAAAACGCAGCCAGCGCGGCGGAAGCTCTACACGAGCTCAGATGGCCAGTTGCGCACGCCGGCAACATTCGCAACTGGCCGTTGGCTAGACCTCCGTGGTCGCCTTGAGCTTGTCGATTCCCAGTATCTCCATTGCGAACTTTTCATAGTAGGTTTCGCTCGTGCCCTTGCGGATCTTGTAAAGGAAGTATTTCTCGAACCCCACCTTTGCGCCCTGCACCCATTTTCCTGAAGATGAACAGTTGACGTTCCTCGGCGGGATCTGCGGCTGGGCTTGCCGTTTGCGCGGTCGCCACAGCCTATTTCCTACCCGCCTGGCCAATCGAGGAGCGGCGCGCCACGCGCTGCTATCAAAACCGGAAACCTAGACGGTCAATCCCAGATCCTTGTCCGTCGGGCTGGTGCCCCACTTGTCCTTCGGGGGCCAGGGACGCTTCGACCAGTGCGGTGTGAAGTTGAAGCTGGAGACAGTGCGGCCCGGTGGTAGCGCACCATTGCCGCAGCCAAAGGCATAGTCGTGATAAAGCTTGATGATCTCTTCGCGGCTCACCTGCTGTGCGGCGGGGTGTGCGAGGCATGCCTCGTGCCAGCGCTTTACGCGCGGCAGCGTATCGGGGATGGCGTAACTCTCGTAATATTCATTGAACCAGAAGCGCGCGAACATGGGCGTGAACACGGTTTCCGCGAGGCCGAAATCCTTGAACAGGAATGTACCGCCTGGCGACTGCCAGTCGAGGAAGCCATTGAGCTTCGCATATTGCGCCGTCATGGCTTTTTCGAAGTTCTTCCGCTTGTCAGGCTCGCGGTTCATGACCAGGCCATAGCCGGCATTGGTAAAGTCGCCTTCCATCGCAATCAGCATGTTTTCGACCGCGCGCGCATAGGGATCGGCTTGCGCGACGGGCGTTTCGGGATAGCGGTCCTCCAGATAGCGGAGGATGACGAGGCTTTCCTTGATGATCCGGCCATTATCCAGTTCGAGAACGGGAAGTGCGGTCGTTCCGCGCGTCTTGGCGAGAAGTGCCGGATCGCGCGGCTTGGTGATGTCCACCATCTGGAAGGTGACGTCATCGCGCATGTTCTTCAGTTCCAGGAGGATTTCCAGCCGCTGCGAAAAGGGGCAGACGGGAATGTGATACATGATGGGCTTGGACATGCGGATTTCCTCAGGTGATGGATATTTGCGTGGCCGCCTGCCTAGCACGCGGCGAGGTTGTCCGCCACGTGACGCCACCCTGGCCGCGTTATTCGGCGGCCTTGAGGTGGTGTATAGATTTATTCGCCGCAGGCATGGTTTCCATTTCAGCCTTCATCCGCGCCAGATTGCCCTCGTTGCGCTGGCGGTCGGCCTCGGTTTCCGAGATGAGAGCGGCGAAAATCTCGGTAATCAGTGCTTTCTGCTCGGTGGCCCACTTGTCGACGCGGCGGAGTTCCTCATCGCGCTTGTGGTTCAATTCGTTGCAGCGGGCTTCGAGAACATCGCGGGTCATCAGCCGGTCGGACAGCAGGATGTCGGTTTCCTGACGCAACCTGGTGAGAAGGTCTTCACTGAGATTAACGATGCTGAACATGGAGCAATCCTTTTCAGAAAATTGCGGACTTGGTTGGCAGATATTACACACGGTGAAATTTGCACAGTACACAGATTATTGCCAGTTTTACAGCTTCGGTTAGTGAACGGTTAAGGTTAGCGGCGGCGGTTGACGGCGGGAGCCGTGGGCCTTTCCATCCATTACCGTCGCGGCGGCAGGAGCGATGCGTCGATTGATCTTGCTGCCTATCTTGCCGTGCGCTTGCCCTGCGACCTTCTCCGCCATCAGCAAGGTGTTGGAAGAGGTGCAGGCCGCACGCCCGGATTTTGCCCCGGCATCGATGCTGGACGCAGGGTTCCGGACAAGGAACGGCAAGCTGGGCTGCAATGACGGGGTGGCCGGGGCTCTCCGGGTTTGCGCGCCGCGATTGGGCGGCCTACAAGCTTCACAGGAAAAAGGGCTGGGGCGACCGCCTCGCCTGAGCATCACTGGAGGACGGCACATGACCCGCAAGCAGATTTCATCCGGTTCGAAGTTCGAGGCCGAGATCGGCTATTCCCGCGCCATCGTGGATGGCGACTGGATCTGGGTCGCTGGTACAACAGGCTTCAATTATGAGACGATGAGCATTTCGGACGACGTGGCGGAGCAGGCTGAACAGACTTTCCGCAATATCAAGGCCGCCATGGAAAAGGCCGGTTTCTCGCTGGCGGACGTGGTGCGCGCCAACTACATCTTCCCCGACGCGAAGGATTTTGAGCCTTGCTGGCCGGTGTTCAAGAAGTATTTCGGCGATATCAGGCCCGCCTCCACCATGATCGTCGCCGGCCTTGCCGACCCTCGCATGAAGATCGAAATCGAAGTCACGGGCAAAAAGCTGAACGCCTAGCTTGACAGGTGTGGGAGCCTCCTCTAACACGCGCCTCACTGGATTGCGGGAGTAGCTCAGTTGGTTAGAGCGTCGGCCTGTCACGCCGAAGGTCGCGGGTTCGAGCCCCGTCTCTCGCGCCATCCCTTTAGGGAATTGGCATAGTCCGCAATTCAGTTCTTCCTCCCTTTTGGATTACTCGATATGGTTGTGATAGCCGTCGTGTGCTAAGTCAGTGCCTGGACGGCGTCCGTGAACTTTGCGAGGAAGTCAGATGTTATCCTTTAATCTAAAGGTGGCTCTCGTTGCTGCAGTGTTTGCAGTCTTGGTGTCGCCTGCAGCAGCACAGGAAATCGCCAAGCCCAACCTTGTTCTCAGTGAGAAGGTCGAGGGAATGCCGACCGGCAAGACCCAAGAGGTGCGGGTTCTGACCGCAACGATCCAGCCCGGCAGCAAAACGCCCTTTCACACTCATCGCCATCCCGTCACTATTTACATTCTCGACGGCGCCTTTACCCTGGAGATGGAAGGGAAGGATGCAAAGGTTGTAAAGGCCGGGGAATCAATGGTGGAACCTCCGAACACGAAGATGACCGGCTACAACAACGGCACAAAGCCCATGAAGGTCGTGATCTTCTATGTGAGCGATCCAGATACGCCGTTCCTCGATCCGATAACGCAGTAGCGCAAAACAAAGGGCCGCCCCGGAAGACGGCCCTTGAAGGCTCGGAAAAACCTGCCTTCAGGCTTATTCGCCCAAGATTTCCATCGCGGCCGAAAGCAGGCCCACTTCCGGGTTGGCGGCGCAATATTCCCCGATCTGGGTTCCGACCGAACCCATTTCGCCCAGATCCATGAGGGTGCTGCCGGCTTGGCCGCCAGCGTAGCCGAGCAGCCAGGTGAACATGAAGGAAGCATCGCTTTCATTCATGGTTGCCAGTTCGGAACACTTCACCGTACCGAGGTCGATTGTCTCGGCGGAGGCGGGCAGGGTGAAGGCCAGTGCCGCGATCGTCGCTACGGCCAGGGTTCGTTTCATGTGGGGGTCCTCGTGATTTGGGGTATATTGTCACGCCCCGAAAAACCGGGGGCATGCGACATGGACATGCTTTGGCGATTCTGTCCATGTGATAGCGCTGCCGGACATTTGCACAGCGCCATTCACAAGTGTGGCGAAAGGCTTGCGGTACATGTTGCGGTGCGCTACCAAGCGGCGGATTCACGTCGGCCGTACCGGCAGACCTGGGGCGAAAGCACATGCCTGAACTATTGAGAGAATACCTGCCGATCGTCATTTTCATGGCGGTGGCTTTGGGACTGTCACTGGCACTCATCATTGCGCCGATTCTGATCGCCATCCGCAATCCCGACCCCGAGAAGCTTTCCGCCTATGAGTGCGGCTTCAACGCCTTTGACGACGCCCGCATGAAGTTCGATGTAAGGTTCTACCTGGTGTCGATCCTCTTCATCATTTTCGACCTTGAGGTGGCCTTCCTGTTCCCCTGGGCCGTAACGCTGGGTGACAATGGCGTTTTCGGCTTCTGGTCCATGATGATTTTCCTCGGCGTTCTGACCATTGGCTTCATATATGAGTGGCGCAAAGGAGCTCTCGAATGGGACTGATTGAAAAAGCCTCCCCCGGGCAGCGCGAACATTTCACCAATATCAGCGCTGAACTCGCCGATAAGGGATTTCTGGTTACCGCATCGGATGACCTCATCAACTGGGCGCGCACCGGCTCGCTCATGTGGATGACCTTCGGTCTGGCCTGCTGCGCGGTTGAAATGATGCAGGCCTCGATGCCGCGCTGGGACGTTGAGCGCTTCGGCTTCGCGCCTCGCGCCTCGCCCCGCCAGTCCGACGTGATGATTGTGGCCGGAACGCTGACCAACAAGATGGCGCCCGCTCTGCGCAAGGTTTACGACCAGATGCCGGAGCCACGCTACGTCATCTCCATGGGTAGCTGCGCCAATGGCGGCGGCTACTATCACTTTTCCTATTCGGTGGTGCGCGGCTGCGACCGCATCGTGCCTGTCGATATCTATGTGCCGGGCTGCCCGCCCACCGCCGAGGCGCTGATCTACGGCATTCTGCAATTGCAGAAGAAGATCCGCCGCACCGGAACGATCGAGCGCTGAGAATGGCTGAGACTCTCCAGGAACTTGGCGGCTATATCGCGGAGAACCTCGGCGCATCGGTGACCGGCGTGACATTCGCTTATGGCGATCTTACCGTTCTGGCGGAAGCCAGCGATATCGTCAGTGTTTTGACCTTTCTGCGTGACGATGCGGATTGCGCCTTCGTGTGCTTCATCGATATCTGCGGCGTGGATTACCCCGAGCGTGAAAAGCGCTTTGATGTCGTCTATCACCTGCTGGCGCCCTACAAGAACCGCCGCATCCGCGTCAAGGTTCAGGCCGACGAGGAGACGCCAGTTCCAAGCGTGATCGAGGTGTTCCCCTCCGCCAACTGGTATGAGCGCGAGGCTTTTGATCTCTACGGCATTCTGTTCTCCGGCCACCCCGATCTTCGCCGCCTGTTGACGGATTATGGTTTTGCCGGCCATCCGCTGCGGAAAGACTTCCCGCTCACCGGCTATGTCGAGGTCCGCTACGACGACGAGTCCAAGCGCGTGGTCTATGAGCCGGTGAAGCTCACGCAGGAATTCCGCGCATTTGATTATCTCTCGCCGTGGGAAGGCACCGATTACGTCATCCCCGGTGACGAAAAGGCGAAGTCATGACTGAAGCGGTCAGAAACTTTTCGATCAATTTCGGGCCGCAGCATCCCGCCGCCCACGGCGTGCTGCGCCTTGTGCTCGAACTCGATGGTGAGGTCTGCACGCGTGTCGACCCGCATATCGGGCTTCTGCATCGCGGCACCGAGAAGCTGATCGAGTACAAGACCTATCTGCAGGCCATTCCCTATTTTGACCGCCTCGACTATGTGGCGCCGATGAACCAGGAACATGCCTGGTCTCTGGCAGTCGAACGCATGCTGGGCATTACGGTGCCAAAGCGTGGGCAATTGATCCGGGTTCTCTATTCCGAGATCAGCCGCATTCTGTCGCATCTTCTGAACGTCACCACGCAGGCGATGGACGTCGGCGCCTTGACGCCGCCGCTCTGGGGTTTCGAGGAGCGCGAGAAGCTGATGGTGTTTTATGAGCGCGCGTCGGGCTCTCGCATGCATGCGGCCTACTTCAGGCCCGGCGGCGTGCATCAGGATATTCCGCAACAGTTGGTCGACGACATCGGCGTCTTCTGCGATCACCACAACAAAGTGCTCGACGATATCGAAGGCCTGCTCACCGGCAACCGCATCTTCAAGCAGCGTAACGTCGATATCGGTGTTGTATCGCTCAAAGAGTGCTTCGAGTGGGGCTTCTCGGGCGTGATGGTTCGTGGCTCTGGCGCCGCATGGGACCTGCGCAAGTCGCAGCCCTATGAGTGCTATAACGAGATGGAATTCGACATTCCGATCGGCAAGAACGGCGATTGCTATGATCGCTACCTGATCCGCATGCAGGAAATGCGCGAATCCGTGAAGATCATGAAGCAGTGCGTCGAGCAGCTTTCAGGCAAGGAACGCGTTGGCCCCGTGTCATCAACCGATGGCAAGGTGGTGCCTCCTATGCGCGGCGAGATGAAGAAGTCGATGGAAGCGCTGATCCATCACTTCAAGCTCTACACCGAAGGCTACCGCGTGCCGGAGGGCGAAATCTATGCCGCGGTTGAAGCGCCAAAGGGCGAATTCGGCGTTTATCTGGTGTCGGACGGCACCAACAAGCCTTACCGCTGCAAGATCAGGGCTCCGGGCTTTGCGCATCTGCAAGCCATGGACCACATCTGCCGCGGCCACATGCTGGCCGACGTCTCCGCCGTGCTCGGCTCTCTCGACATCGTTTTCGGTGAGGTGGACCGGTGAACGCGCCGCCTAACATTCATATGAGTGCGGAGGAATTCCTTTCCTGGGGCGAAGCTCAGTCCGAGGGGCACTATGAGCTTGTGGACGGAAAGGTAGTTGTGATGTCTCCCGAACGCGTCAGGCATAATTTGGTGAAGTTGGCTGTTGCGCGCGCACTTCAAGAATCCGTTTCCAAGGCCGGTCTGGACGGCGTGGTATTTACCGATGGTGTTGGTATTCAAACAGGTCCCGCCACGGTCCGTGAACCAGATGCTGCTTTTCAGATGGGCAATGACTTTGATCTCGATGCGATGACCATCAAGGAACCTCTAATCGTTGTCGAAGTGGTTTCCCCCACGTCGGCAAACGCCGACGAAAATGAAAAGCTGGCGGAATACTTTTCACTGCCAAGTATTATGCACTATCTGATAGTTTGGCCAAAGCAGATGATTTGCTATCACCACAAGCGTATCGACGACAACAACGTTCTCACAACAATTGTTCGGGAAGGTAACATTGAATTCGACCCGCCGGGCTTGACGGTGGCGCTAAAGGATATTTTTCGTGAGGTG
>JBKJQU010000426.1:0-2708 GCA_046594995.1 Aestuariivirga sp. | reverse complement strand
GAACATCGGTGCCGAAGCACGCGCCATGATGGGTATCACCGATGGAATGCTGCGCCTGTCCGTCGGGCTCGAAGATGTGGAAGACCTGACCGCCGACCTGAAGCAGGCGCTGTCAGCTTAAGGCGTCCTGTCTGTTCTGCTCGAGGCCAGCAAGTGAAGAAGTGCCACACTTGCGCCGATTCCGCCTGCAAGTCCCAGGACAGTGAGACCCAGCCAACCCAGCAGCGCGCTGCCGATGCCGGAGCCGATGGCGATGCCGACGTAGATCATTGCCGCATTAAGTGCCAATGCCAGGGCCTG
Organism: Aestuariivirga sp.; assembly: GCA_046594995.1. GTDB lineage: Bacteria > Pseudomonadota > Alphaproteobacteria > Rhizobiales > Aestuariivirgaceae > Aestuariivirga. Next base: position 2,408 of record JBKJQU010000426.1, on the reverse strand, counting down.
GGCTTCCGGTGCGATGGCGACGAGACGTGATTGCTGCGGCGCCATGAATGACCAGCCAAAGCTGCTCCAAACCGCAACGATGATGGCGAACAGGACAGGGTTCCACGGGAAGATTGAAAACAGCGGCATCAGCGCCATTTGCGCCACGCAAATGATGACGAGCGTCTGCTTCGGACCAATGCGGTCGGTGAGGAAACCGCCCATGTAGTTGCCCACGACGGCGCCGATGCCAAACAGCACGAGATAGAAGGTGCGGGGTTCAGCATTGGTTCCGGCAGAGGCTTCGATCAGCGGGCCAAAGAAAGTAAAGACAATATAGACCGCCGCCATGATGGTGGCGGTGAAGGTGACGGCGAGCATCAGGCGGCCGTTTCTGAACGCTGTAACGATTGTGGCGACCGTGGTTGCCTGGAAGGTCACGTCCTTCGGGATGGCGCGCAACAGGATGGTAGCCGAGACGGCGGCGAGTGCCGCCACGACCCAAAATGTCGAATGCCATCCGAAGCGATAGGCCAGCCAAGCGCCCAGTGGCACACCGATGACCTGCGCGAGCGTGAGGCCACCGAAGACTTTGGCCAGGGCGCGTCCGCGCTGTTCAGGCGGCGAAATCACCACGGCGAGGCTGGCCGCAAGCGGTGTGAAAAGTGCTGCGCCAAAGGCAACCACCACACGCGATGCGGCGAGCATCGGGATCGACCACGACATGGCGGACAGCAGAGAGCCCGCGCAGAACAGCGCCAGCGCGCCGGCAAGCACGGTGCGGCGTGAAAAGCTTCCCGTCAGCGCCGCGCCGACGGGCGAGAGCAGCGCATAAGCAATCGCGTATGAGGTGAGAATGATACCAGCATCGGCTTTGCCTACATCCAAGCTTTCGGAAATTGGTGTGATAATGCCAATCACCACGAAGGCGCCCATGCCAACGGTGAAATTGCCGAGCGCCAGCAGGTTGAGAACGGCTTTCGCCTGATGAGAGGCGTCGGCCATCAGATATGCTCAGACGATCGAGATCGCGACGTCGCGGATCGTTGTCTTGGCAAGCGAGGAGTGGAGCGCACATTCAGCGGCTCTTAGCGGCAATGCCAGCACCTTGCCGAGCTGGGCAGCAACGGGACACGCCGAGTTTGGATCGACCTTGTGCATCCGGAATACGTTCTCATCCTCAACCGCAAAATAGACATCGGCCAGCGTGATAGACGAGGGATCGCGGTTCAGTTCGAAGCCGCCGGAGCGGCCTGCAACCGAGCGCACGAGACCGGCCTTTTCCAACTCCGTCATAAGACGGCGGATGACCACAGGGTTCGTGTGGACGCTTTCGGCAACCATGGCCGAGCAAACGGGTCCTTTCCCGTTGAAACGGGCAAGGACACTCATGGCGTGGACGGCGACTATGAATCGGCTGCTGGACAACATATCGGTAACTCCGACAGTTACATCGGCATGATGCTGTGAAACGTCAAGCAAATATAATGTATATGGTGACTGATTATTAACCCAGTCCGCCGAAACCTGCGAGGGGAATCATCGGGAGTCTCCCATGCGCCGCTTCGATTTCGTTGTCACCTGCGTTTGCTGCGCGCTGCTCGGCTATTTTGCGTGGCATGGCTGGAAGGGTCCGCGCGGCTATCCCTATCAAGGTGGACTTGAAGCCGAGATGGCGCTGCTTGAGACGAATTACGAGGCTCTCAAGGCGGAACGGCTGAGGCTAGAAAACAAAGTGGTGTTGCTCCGGCCAGAAAGCATCGATCCCGATCTTCTCGACGAACTGGCGCGAGAAAAGCTGGAACTGGCCAAGCCGACGGACGTCGTTGCCTTCACCAAACGGTAAATTCCTCAAAGAAATCCGTGCCGTAAACTGAAATCCGGTTAATCTACAAAACCTCCTGCCTCCTCAAACGTTTAATGCTATTCAGGAAGCATTCAAACTGGCTGGAGGAAGCTCGTATGGCGGTCAAGTCGGCCTATATCACACGGAAACTGGCCAAGGGTGAGAAGGGCGAGAAGCCGAACCTCACCAACAGTGGATTTTCCACGGAAGAAGAACTCCACGCCTACAAGGAGATGCTGCTGATCCGGCGTTTCGAGGAAAAAGCCGGGCAGCTTTACGGCATGGGCTTCATCGGCGGGTTCTGCCACCTTTATATCGGTCAGGAAGCGGTCGTCGTCGGCATGCAGATGGCTCAGAAGGACGGCGACCAGGTCATCACTTCCTATCGCGACCACGGCCATATGCTGGCCTGTGGCATGGATCCCAAGGGCGTGATGGCGGAACTCACCGGCAGGCGCGGCGGCCTTTCCAAGGGCAAGGGCGGCTCCATGCACATGTTCAGCAAGGAGAAGAATTTCTTCGGCGGCCACGGCATCGTCGGCGCCCAGGTGTCGCTGGGCACGGGGCTGGCCTTCGCCAACCG
>JBKJQU010000408.1:0-5759 GCA_046594995.1 Aestuariivirga sp. | reverse complement strand
AAGGTCGTCGCGCTGTCCGGAGAGCTGGTCCCCGGTCAGCGCCGGATTGCGCAGTTCCTGCGTGATGCGGGTGAGTTCGGCGCGCAGCGTTTGCACCGTGCGCTCGCTCTGGCCGATGACCGCAGGATCAAGGGCAAAGGCCGCGAACGCCGCAAGCCATAACGCAAGGAGGGCCGCGAGCGCGATCCTCATCATCGCCATATCAGACCAGCCGGCTCTGCTCGATCGCTGCCGCGATGAAGGACTTGAACAGCGGATGCGGCTCGAAAGGCTTCGATTTCAGTTCAGGATGGTACTGTACGCCGATGAACCAGGGATGATCGGGGTATTCGACGGTTTCAGGCAGCAGGCCATCAGGCGACATGCCGGCAAAGCTCATGCCGGCGTTTTCAAGCCGATCTTTGTAGCGCGTATTCACTTCGTAGCGGTGGCGGTGGCGTTCCGAGATGCGCGTCGAGCCATAGATTTCGGCAATCTTGCTGCCGGGCTTCAAGGCCGCATCGAATGCGCCGAGGCGCATGGTGCCACCAAGGTCTCCACCGGCTTTGCGGATTTCAAGCTCGTTGCCCTTCATCCATTCCGTCATCGTGCCGACGACAGGTTCTGCCGTTTCACCGAACTCGGTGGAGCTTGCTTTCTCGATGCCGCAAAGCTCACGCGCCGCTTCGATGCAGGCCATTTGCATGCCGAAGCAGATGCCGAAGTAAGGAACCTTCCGGGTGCGGGCGAAAGTGGCGGCCTTGATCTTGCCTTCGGAACCGCGTTCGCCAAAACCACCGGGTACGAGAATGCCATGGACGCCGTCGAGATAGGGTGCGGGGTCTTCCTTTTCGAAGACTTCGGACTCGATCCATTGGAGCTTCACCTTAGCCTTGTTGGCGATGCCGCCGTGGACGAGCGCCTCCTGCAGCGACTTGTAGGCATCGAGAAGGCCTGTGTATTTTCCGACAACCGCAATCGTCACCTCGCCCTCGGGGTGGGTAATGCGGTTCATGATCTCGTTCCAACGGGTGAGATCCGGGTCCGGGGCATCCTTGAAGCCGAAGATTTCAAGCACTTCCCTGTCGAGGCCTTCGGCGTGATAGGCGCGCGGCACATCGTAGATCGACCTCACGTCCAGAGCCTGGATGACAGCGGAGGGGCGGACGTTACAGAACAATGCGATCTTGCGGCGCTCGTTCACGGGAATTTCGCGGTCGGCGCGGCACAACAGGATGTCGGGCTGGATGCCGATGGAGCGGAGTTCCTTCACCGAATGCTGGGTGGGCTTGGTCTTCAACTCGCCCGCAGTCGGGATATAGGGCAGCAGCGTGAGGTGGATATAGAGGCAGTCGCCGCGCGGCTGTTCCTGGCCGAACTGGCGGATGGCCTCGAAGAACGGCAGGCCTTCAATGTCACCAACCGTGCCGCCAATTTCCACAAGCACGAAATCGAAGCCTTCGTTTCCGGTCTTGATGAACTCCTTGATGGCGTCGGTGACGTGCGGGATGACCTGCACGGTGCCGCCGAGAAAATCGCCGCGCCGCTCCTTGGCTATGATTTCCTGGTAGATGCGGCCCGTGGTGATGTTGTCATGCTTGTTGGCATGGCGGCCGGTGAAGCGCTCGTAATGACCGAGGTCGAGGTCGGTTTCCGCACCATCATCGGTGACGAAAACCTCCCCGTGCTGATAGGGGCTCATGGTGCCCGGATCGACGTTCAGATAGGGATCGAGCTTGCGGAGACGGACCGAAAAACCCCGCGCCTGCAACAGGGCACCCAATGCCGCCGATGCCAGACCCTTGCCAAGTGAGGATACCACGCCGCCAGTAATGAAAATATATCGCGCCATGGAATTTCACCCTACCCGCTTCAAAACATGATTCGCAGCCCGGAAACGGAGCTTCCGGGCTTCTGTGGACAAGTGGCGGAAAACTACTGGTTTACAGGTACTTGCGGCTGGGACGGAGCTGGCGGAGCCAGCTGCGGCAGCAGGTTTTCTCCCGACCCTTGTGCCGGGGCGGCACCATCGGCCGGTACCTGCTGGGTTGGCTGGACCTGATCGATCACCGACGTACCGCTCCGCTGGGTTGCAAGATACGTCAAGGCGATCGATGTGATGAAGAAGGCCACCGCCAGATATGCGGTCGTCCGGGTCAAGGCATTGCCGACGCCGCGCGCCGAGAACAGGTTTCCGCCACCACCACCACCGCCGCCGATTCCAAGCGCGCCGCCTTCCGAGCGCTGCAGGAGCACAACGCCGATGAGGCCAAGGGCGATCAGGAGATGGACGGCGAGAAGGACTTCTTCCATGGCTTTTCCGGGCTTTCGAACAGGGATTCGGCTCGCTTTACCGGGTCCATATGGGGAAAGCAACCCGCAGCGCCAAGGCTTGCGTTTCTGCTGTATCGGCTGGACAATGGCTGTCCAATGCAAGGGAGGGTGTGATGGCTGCCTATCTTATCGGCGATATCGAGGTGCTGGATGCGGAAGGTTTTGAAGATTACCGGGCACGGGTGCCCGCAGTGATCGCGGCCCATGGCGGAAGCTACAAGGTGCGCGGTGGTGCAATCGAAGTGCTGGAAGACGACTGGACGCCGAAGCGCTGCGTGATCCTCGAATTTCCGGACATGGCCATGTTGAAAGCCTTCTACAATTCCCCTGAATACGCGCCGCTGCTGGCCCTGCGCAAGACATGCACGAAGTCGAAGATCATCGCGGTGGAGGGCTACAGTCCCTAACCCCATGCGCGGGCGAGAAAACTGATGCCCCAGATCATAAAAGCGGGCCCGGTAAGGTATGGGAGCTTCAAGCCGACTGGTGAGAGCTTTTCTATCAGTACGAGCAAAGCCAGACCGGCAATCCAGTACAGGTTCATGATTCCACCGAAGAACAAGATGGCCATGAGGCCGGCGCAGCAGCCAAGGCAGTAAATCCCGTGGTGGAGGCCCATGCGGAAGGCACCCCAAGTGCCGGGTTTCCAGTGATGGGTGAGGAAGCCGAGCGGGCTCTGACAGTGCATGAGGCAAGCGCGCTTCCAGGGTGAAAGCTGATAGGCGCCCGCGAAAATCAGTATCGAGCCCGCAAAGAAGTTGCTGGTCGTATTCATCATAAAGGGCGAGAGAACGCCTGTTTGTTCGAACAGCCATTGCAGAGAGGCGGCGGCCAAGCTGAACCCGCCCCACGCCAGTATATAGCCCGCGACAAACACGATGCCGGGAACAATGCTCCCCTCCGCCGTGCTGACCTTGGCGTGGAGCAATATGACCGGTGCAGCGCTCGGCAACATCATGGCGATCATCATTACCCACCACATTCCGAGCATGGTGAAGGCGTAAGAAATGGTCCAGTCGACGGGGGTGGCAAGCGCCATGGAAAGCGCTTCCGGCGCACCGATAGCCGCGGACCAGGAAGTCATGGCTATAATACTCATGCCGGTTCCTGCCCCAGCCATGAGATAAATCCAGCTTGCGATGATAACGGCGCAGAGCGCCGCCAGAACCAAACGCCTTTCGTGATTCAGCGTTCTTTCAATCCAGCTCGCCGTTTGCGCCGTCACTGCAAGGGAAAGCGTTGGCGCGATTGTGCCAAATCATACTTAAGTCCATCCGGACCCCAGGCGACGTAGGCAAGGGAACTGTGCGTCTGGTTCAGGTCGAACTTCAGGTCGCCCATGCTTTTTGCGTAACCTGCCGCATTTTCCGCTTCATGGAATACCCAGCCATTCGGCAGCACCGTGATCATGCGGTGTTCTTCGTCCGTAACAGGGTTCCGGATGGGTTCGCTTCTCAGTTTCAGAAGCTGCGGCACTTCGATCCGCGCCTTGCGGTTCTTGATGTCCCATTCGAAATTGATTTTCGTGAATATGGGTTCGTGGATTGTCTTCACGATGATGCTGAAGATCTTGAACATGGTTCCGGCCGGTTGATCGTCACCTCCGAGAACGTAAAAGATCGCATCCTTCTGTGCATCGCTGGCGTGTTCATCAAGTATCGGCTGCATGTGCCCTTCGCCATGATGAATGGCGCGTGGAAAGTAGAAGGTGGCAACCACGTTCAGGCCGTCGAGCGAAACTCCATCACAGTGGCCTTTGTCGATGTGGAATGCGACGGCGCCGGTGCAGTGGCCCTTCGTTGGTGGCGCCATGGATTCGCAGGGGCACCCCAGGTCGCAGCTGCAATATTCGATATAACGTCCTTCGATCGACCAGTCACGTGCAGGCATCAGAACCTCCTCACGGTCTTCAGGATGTTTCAGAAACTATACTATATTGCCCGTGTGCACAAAGGCATGGAAGTTGTTCTGTCACTTGCGGGACAACTTGTTTTCCTGCTGTGCTGCGTGCCACGGGGTTCAGAACCCCGGCAGCACCAGAAGTTTCGGCTTGTCTGGCAGGCTTTCGACCGAAACGACGCGTTCGGATTTGGCGGACGTCTCCAATTCGAAATCATTGCCCATCGTGGCGATGAAGCGGTTGAGTGTGGTGGGGCCGAAATAGTGCATGGGAATGACGATGCGGGCCTTGATGGTGCGCATCACTTCCAGCATCTCGTCCTGGCCCATGGTGTAGCCGCCATCGACCGGCACCATGACGATGTCCAGACGGCCGATCATGCCGATATGTTCGGGTGCCAGCAGGTGGTGCAGGTGGCCGAGATGGCCGATGCAGAGGCCTGCGACCTCGAAGATAAAGATCGAGTTCGCGTCCTTCTGGCGGCCCATTCCACCGCGGATATCGGTGGTCACGTTGCGTATGCGGATGTCTCCGATTTCGACATCATGGACGGCGGGGCCGCCGTCCGGATTCCAGCCGCGCAGAACATGCTTGATCGCGGGATCGGGAGTGTCGGTGAAGTGGGATGAATGCGCGCGGTTCATGGTGATAGCGTCAGGAACGATGCCACCTGCCCAGCCTGCGTAATCGGTGACGATCCTTGTGCCACCGGGACTTTCGATGATGAAACTCGAATGCCCGACGAAGGTGAGCTTGACCTGATCGGCTTCAAATGCCGCGGGCGTGTAGGCGACGGGCCGGACGCGTGGCTCCATCGAGGCCATCGCAAGGCAGTCGCTTTGCAAAGCTGAGGCAGGCAGGGCGCCTGTCAGAAAAAGTACGGCTGCAAGAATGATCTTCCGCATGGCGTTCTCCCTCGTCTGATCAAGACTCGAAGGCGACAATGGCGAAACTAAGGAACCTTGGGCGCCTCGTAACGATAACGGAAGGTGCAACAGGCGGCACCTTCCATGATGGTCTGCTTGCGCTCCAACGTTATGTTCGGGTCATAGCCCTGGCAGAATGTGTCGTCGCGATTGCACGAGAGGAGATGGCCGATTTTGCCCAAGCCCATTTCCTTGTAGGTTTCGGCATAGCGGCAGCGCGTGATGTCGAAATCGAAAGTGGTGTCGGTGGCTTCGAGCACCTTCATTTCAAGAGCGCCGTCGGCCGTCCACAATTCGTAAAGCTTGATGAAATCGGCCATGGAGGTGTTGCCGCCGGCTTTATCGGCGAAGCTCTTGCCCTCGGCAATCGCTGCCTTGCGGATGGCGGCGTCGAGAATGGCATTGGCTTTCTCTTTTCCGATCTGGGCGACCATTTCGGCATAGATGGGTCCGATGACCTGGGCCTGTAGTGCGCGCTTGGTGAGGGTCGGGAGTTCAGTCATCACGTATAAACCTTGATGATGCCAAGAAAATCCGATGCCTTGAGACTGGCCCCGCCCACGAGCGCGCCGTTGACGTTCGGCTGGCTCATGAGTTCTGCCGCATTCGAGGGTTTCACC
>JBKJQU010000402.1:0-7760 GCA_046594995.1 Aestuariivirga sp. | reverse complement strand
CCGCGGCCTTGGACAAGATGTTCGCCACGCGTGCGGTGAAGAAAACCTATTGGGCCATTGTGCAGGGCGTGTCGAAACCGCCGCAGGGCCGCATTGAGGTGGCGCTCATCAAGGCCAAGGGCCTCGAGGGCGACCGCATGCGCGCCAGCAAGGTGGGCGAGGAGGACGACGAGCAGCACGCCGTCACACACTACGCCGTCATCGACAAGGCTTCGACCGTCGCCGCATGGGTGTCGCTGAAGCCGGTCACCGGCCGCCAGCACCAGCTCCGCGCCCACATGGCGCATATCGGAACGCCCATCATGGGTGATGAGAAATACGGTGGCGATCTCAACATGCCCGAAGGCATCGCGGAGCGGCTTCACCTTCATGCCCGCCGCATCACCTTTCCGCATCCGCGAGACGGCACGATCGACATCACGGCGCCTTTGCCGGAACACATGCTGAAAAGCTTCGAGACATTCGGTTTCGACCCGGAGCGTTTCGAGAACGGCGAGGGATGACGTGACCCCCGCGAAGCGCTTCTACAAGTCCGTCGCAGTTACGGATGATCTCGGCATCGCGCTCGATGGCCGCGCGGTAAAGACGCCGCTGAAATCGAAGCTGCGACTGCCCACGCGGGCGCTGGCAGAAGCCGTTGCCGCCGAATGGGAAGCCCAGGGCGAGAAGATCGACCCCGGAACCATGCTGTTCACGAAGCTTGCCAATACCGCAATCGACCGCGTGGGGCCGGACCGCGCGCGTATTGTCTCGGAAGTTGTGGACTATGCCGGCAGCGATCTTGTCTGCTATCGCGCCGCAGCACCGGATGCCCTTGTCGAACGCCATGCGAAAGCCTGGAACCCCGTGGTGGACTGGGCGCGCACCGCACTCGATGCGCCCTTTGTGGTGACCACGGGCATCATCCACGTGGCTCAGCCTGAAACCGCCTTGAAGGCGCATGAAGCTGCACTTGGCGGCCTCAGTCACTTCGAGCTTTCGGCCTATTACTCCGTCATGACCATGACGGGCTCCGCCCTGATCGCCATGATGCTCGCCCGCGACGCCACTACGCCGGAAGCTGCATGGAATGCCGCTCACGTGGACGAGGATTACCAGATCGAACTCTGGGGCCAGGACTATGAAGCCGCCGACCGCCGCGCCGCGCGCTTCCGCGAGTTCACCGCCTGCTGCCGCTTCATGGCATTGAGCCGGGCTTAGCGCAACCGGCGGTCAATTGACGCTGCCGCATGGAGCATCGCCGGGCCGGGAATGAAGGCGCGAAGATCGCGGCAGTGCCAAGAGGACATGATTCAAGGCTCAGGACCTGGGCTTTGGTTGCTGCATGAGCGCGCGGACGGCTTGGTCCTTTTCCAAATGACTTGATGCGAGGCCGTCAATAACTCCTTGATGATCGGCCGTGTTGCGGTTCTGGCTGAGCTTGATCTTTCCCTCGATGCGGCTGATGACCAGCCTCACGCCGACGATGCCCTTGAGTTGCGACTGGACATAGCTTTCCGGCGCATCGCTCACCGCCCAGGGCTTTGCTCGCGGCTTTTCATGATGATCGGTCAGTTGGGTGACGAGTGCGAGCAGGCGTTCCGTGTCCTCAAAGAATTCGATCGCCCCATAGGCGTGGATAGCTGTGTAGTTCCACGTGGGCACCACCTTGCCGGTCTCCTGTTTCGTCGGATACCAGGATGGCGAGACATAGGTATCAGGCCCCATGAAGATCGCGAGAGCCTCGCCGATGGTGGAGGCCCGCCATTGCGGATTGGCCTTGGCGACATGGCCGTAGAGCACGCCATGGGAACCCTCTGAAGGATCGAGATGAAGCGGCAGGGGCGTCGCCATCAGCCCATCTGCCGTCGCGGTCACGAGCTGCGCCAGCGGCACGGATTTGATCATTCCGATAAGTTCGGCGGGGTCAACCACTGCAAAGGCGGGAGGTACATACATGCGCACAGGTCCTCTGGTGTGGCGCCTCAATGAATGTTCGAAGGTCTGGTGGAAACGTCCAGTATTGGGCCGGTTCAGCAGACCACTTCAACAGGCCGCAACGGCATACCCGCCTTTCGGCTGATTTGACGGAAGCACCACTGCCGCCTAACAAGTTCCCATCACCGAAATGCGATGGGGCCGACCATGCAGGATATTCTCGAGAAGCTTGAAGAGCGCCGCAGGCAGGCACGTGCCGGTGGCGGCGAACGACGCGTCGCCGCTCAGCATGCCAAGGGCAAGCTTACCGCGCGCGAGCGCGTCGAACTGCTGCTGGACCAGGGCTCATTCGAGGAGTTCGACATGTTCGTCGAACACCGCTGCACGGACTTCGGCATGGAAGACCAGAAGCTCCCCGGCGATGGCGTCATCACCGGCTGGGGCACGGTCAATGGCCGGGTCGTCTATGTCTTCGCCAAGGACTTCACCGTTTTCGGCGGCTCGTTGTCTGAGTCGCACGCCCGCAAGATCACCAAGATCCAGGACATGGCGCTGCAGAATCGCGCGCCCATCATCGGTCTCTTCGATGCCGGCGGCGCGCGCATCCAGGAAGGTGTCAACGCGCTTGGCGGCTATGGCGAGGTTTTCCAGCGCAATGTGCTGTCGAGCGGCGTCATCCCGCAGATTTCCGTCATCATGGGGCCTTGCGCCGGTGGCGACGTCTATTCCCCCGCCATGACGGACTTCATCTTCATGGTGCGCGACACGAGCTACATGTTCGTGACCGGGCCGGACGTGGTGAAGACCGTGACGAACGAGACGGTGACGGCGGAAGAACTGGGCGGCGCGTCCGTTCACACCACCAGATCATCCATTGCGGACAAGGGCTTCGACAATGATGTTGAGGCTTTGCTGCAAATGCGGCGGCTGATCGATTTCCTGCCGTCGTCCAACACATCCCCCATGCCGGAGCTTCCAAGCTTCGATGCCGCCGACCGTATCGACCAATCGCTCGATACCTTGATTCCCACCAATCCGAACCAGCCCTACGACATGAAGGAACTGATCGCAAAGATGGTCGACGAGGGCGATTTCTTCGAAATACAGGATGCGCACGCGAAGAACATCGTCACCGGTTTTGCCCGCATCAATGGCCGCACTGTCGGCATCGTCGGCAACCAGCCCATGGTTCTGGCGGGCGTTCTCGACTCGGATGCCGGCCGGAAAGGTGCGCGTTTCGTCCGCTTCTGCGACTGCTTCAACATCCCCATCGTGACGCTGGTGGACGTGCCCGGCTTCCTGCCCGGCACCGCGCAGGAATATGGCGGCCTCATCAAGCATGGCGCGAAGCTGCTGTTCGCCTATGCCGAGGCAACAGTTCCAAAGATCACCGTCATCACGCGAAAGGCCTATGGCGGCGCCTACGTGGTCATGGCGTCGAAGCACCTGCGCGGCGACGTGAACTATGCCTGGCCCACGGCGGAGATCGCGGTGATGGGCTCCAAGGGCGCCGTCGAAATCCTTTATCGCCCGGAACTCGGCAACCCTGAGAAGATACAGGCGCGCATCAAGGAATATGAGCAGCGCTTCGCCAATCCCTTCGTCGCCGCCGAGCGTGGGTTTCTAGATGAGGTGATCATGCCGCATTCAACGCGGAAGCGCATCGCCCGCGCCCTCAACATGCTCCGCAACAAGGAGCTGCAGAACCCCTGGAAGAAACACGACAATATCCCGCTTTGAGGCAACAAAAACGGCGGCCCTTGCGAGCTGCCGCTTGATCGTCTTGTGAGTTCAGATCAATCCCGGCGGCGGGCCGAGGCAATACCCGACGTTACAGTCGGATTGATCGCACCCGTACGGCCACCGAACCAGGCTGCAATGGCGCCGAGAACCAGGGCCACCGCACCGAGCAAGGCACTGGTGGAGACTGTCGATGCTGCTGTGTCTGCCACTTCCGCAGTCTGCTGCGCGGCATCGCGGTACTGCTGCTCATACTGCTGCACCTGGGTACGGGCCTGTTCGATCGGGATGCCCTGAGCTTGTGAAATAGCTTGAGCCGCCTCGTCGCGGGCCTGAGCCGCATCAGCTTCATTGCCGGTTACAAGTGCTTTGACGGATGCAATCGCCGCATCGCGCAATGCTGCCTGATCGCCTGTGGCTTCCGTACCCTGAGATTGCCCAGCGGTGCCCTGAGCCGGATCAGGGGCGCCAACACCCAGGCCCTGAATGGCCTGTTGGATCATCGCGAAAGGATCCGTGCCCGACTGGGCCGCAGTCCCGGCTGCTGTCGTGGCAGCGCCGCCGATGGCGGACGTCATCGTGCTCAGCGTGCCGCCAAGTATGGCGCCAAGTGCCGTAGTGAGCAGATAAAACACGACGAGAGTGGTCGCTGCCCAGGATGTCAGGCCATGCCACGAGGCAGTACTTTCCTTCGGCACGCCAGCCATCCGGCCTGCGGTAAGACCGCCGAGGAACGAAGCGATAATGCCCGATACCGCCCACCAGATGGCGGCTGTGATCGAGAATCCGGTGGCTGAAGGATTGTCGCCGGTTGCAGGGTCAAGCGTCGAAAGGCCAATACCAATCCCGATCATGCTGAGGATCAGGTGGGTGACGAGCGCCACCGCGACGCCAGCCAGAATGGCACCCCAACTTACGCTATTGATCATCATCGAGCGTGCGTCTTCCGCCGGCGTGACCGGGCTCATATGTGGAGCATCGCGTTCACCCCGGTTGCGAGGCGTATCGGGCTGATTGGGATGGGCATGGGCTGTAGACATGGCAAAAGCCTTTCATACTTTCAGTTGTGTTCCACCTCGGCTAACTCAGGCTCATGCCAGAGGTTCCCTGCTGTCATGATTCATGTGGACTGCATCGGCAATGGCCCTAGTCTTGAACCATGGACACCGGCCTCGCTCTACGCCTTGGGCTTGCCCTTGCACTCGGCTTCATCATCGGCCTCGAGCGCGGCTGGAAGGAGCGCGACGAGGAGGAGGGGCACCGCACGGCGGGCTTGCGTACCTTCTCGCTCATCGGCCTGCTGGGCGGCATCTTCGGCATATTGTCGATGCGCGGAGACCTGGTTCTGCTTGCGGCGGGCTTTATAACCGTCAGCGCGGTGCTGGCCGCTTATATGTGGCGCGAAGGCGAGCACGTACATGATTTCAGCGCGACGAGCCTCGTCGCCGCGATGCTGACCTTCATGCTGGGAGCACTCGCCGTTCTGGGCGACATGGCAATTGTCGCTGGCGCCGGTATCGCGGCGGTGATGCTGCTCGCCTACAAGACGACGCTCCACGGCTGGCTGGCGCGCATCACCTGGGCTGAGCTCCGCTCGGGCTTGCTGCTGACGGCGATGACTTTTATCGCCCTGCCGCTACTGCCCGACCGTACGGTTGATCCCTGGAACGCCATCAATCCGCATGATCTCTGGCTGATGACGATCCTCATCGCCGCCGTCTCCTTCGCAGGCTACGTGGCGGTGAAGCTGGCGGGGCCGGAGAGGGGCCTGATCCTTGCCGCAGCATTGGGCGGGCTCGTCGCCTCGACCGCCGTCACGCTGTCGCTGGCGAGGCTTGCCCGTCAGAATGTCTCGCGCGTACGGCTCTTAAGCGGAGGCATCGTGGCATCGGGCTGCGTGATGATGCTCCGCGTATTGATTGTTACGGGATTGATCAACCTGCCTCTGGCGGTTGAGCTGGGGCCTGTCCTGCTTGCCGCCGCAGCCATGATGGCGCTGTCGGCCGCCTTCCTGGTGCGGACGGATGGGCATGACGGCGGCAAGGAACAGCCGCTGGTACTTAAGAATCCCTTCCTGCTTTCGGAAGTGCTGCGTTTCGGAGCGCTCCTTGCCATCGTGATGCTGGCCGTGGAACTGGCGCGCCGTTACTTCGGCGACGTCGGCTTGCTTGGCGTTGCGGCACTCTCGGGGCTGGCGGATGTCGATGCGGTTACCCTATCGGTTGCGAGGCTAGAAGGCACGGTGCCGGCGGCGGTGGATGCGATCCTGCTCACAGTCGCGGTCAATACTGTCGCTAAGACGGTTTATGCATGGGTTGTGGGTGGCACACGCCTGGGTTCAATCCTGCTGGCCCAAAACGCAGCCACCATGGCAGTAGCCGCAGGTGCCCGCTTCCTGCTAACCTGAGAGCTGATACGGGGAAGCGATGATGCGTCGACTAGTGCTGGCTCTATTGCTGCTCGCGGCAGAAGCTGCGCCCGTACTGGCGGCCTGCTACGATGCGATTGGCTGTACCGACCGCAAGCGGTTCCGCACCTCCGAGGTCCGCCGCAGCGATTGCGAAAAGCTCTGGACGATGCGCAACGCCATTCTGGCCGAGAACGGCTATTGCTTCGAGGATGCGCGCGCCGCCAAAACCTTCAGCAACGACGGCTGCGACGTGAAGGACATTACCAGGCTTCCCCTGAACCAGAACGAACGCGCCAACTTCCGGACCATCACCAAGGTCGAATCCGAAAAGGGCTGCTGACTTTCCACCATGGGCAACAACGGCATCCGCAAGCTTCCACCGATGACGGCACTTGAATTCGCCATCGAGCAGACGTTTCGCAATTTCTTCTACAGCCTGCGCCTGGTGCTCGGCTGGGCGCTGGTGCAATCGCCATTGTTCATCGCCGCATATTTCGTCGCCTTCAGAAATGGCATGCCGGATTTCAAGGCGCTGCCACCCGCGTCCCTTGGCCTGCTCATCGTGATCGCCGCAGTCTCGCTGCTGGCTTCGTTCTCCATCGCCGTAAATTGGCACCGCCGCCTTCTGCTGAACGAAACGCCAAGGCGCTTCGGCTGGGTCAGGCTCGATGGCGTGGTGTGGAAATACCTTCTGGGCTTTGTGGTGGTGATGATCGTTCTGGGAATCATCGGCGCGGCAATCTTCGCGGCGGTCACATATCTGCCGCCGGCGCTTGAACCAAAGCTCGGTCCGGCATCCGTCAATGCCGGCATGGCCGTCGCGGTGGTTTTGGGCCTCATCGCGCTGTTTATCTGGTACAGGCTGTCGAGCTGGCTTCCCGCCATCGCCATCCGCAGCACCGATTACGGGTTGTCAACCGCGTGGAAGACGACGCGCCGCAATTCCATGCGGTATCTCGGATTCACCTTTTGGCTGCTCTTCGGCTTTGCGGTTGCAGGCGCCATCGGGGCAGGGGCCTTCTTCGCGCAACAAGCGCTGAACGATCCGTGGGTAACTGTCGCGGCCTTCTCGCTGATCGGCATTATGATCTGGCTGGCGCTACTCCTCCTGATGACAATCGCCACGAGCCACTATCATTATTTCGCTGTGAGCACAGATGGTATGGAACCTGACGCTATCGCTCCCGCGCAACAGCTTTCATTGGGATAACGGGAAATCATGCGCAAGCTTCACGTTTTTCCGGCTGTAAAGCATGTGCTGCTTTCGACGATCAACCACTTTGGCTTTGCGTTTCACATCAGTTGGCCGTGTATGTTGGCCTTGCTGCCGCTGAATGTTGCTGTGAACCTGTACATGGTCAGCGTCACCCTGACTGGAGCGCCAGCGTATGATCCATATCTCATTTCGCTTAGTCTCATGTTGTTGGTTGCAAGTACTGTGGCATTTTCATCAATTGCAGTCAGTTGGCACCGCTACATCCTTGTCGATGAAATCCCCCATGGCTGGAAGCGGTTGAGGGTGGATGGTATCGTCTGGCGCTACGTGGGCAACACACTACTGATAATCTTGATCATGTTTGGCATCGGGTTCGTTGGCGGATTTCTTTTGGCGATCATTGCGGCCATACTAACGGCGACTTTAAGTCAAAATTTCGGGTTGCTTGTCGTTATGCCCATTGCTGCCGCAGGAGTG
>JBKJQU010000360.1:0-4871 GCA_046594995.1 Aestuariivirga sp. | reverse complement strand
TGCGCCACGAGCGTTATTGATGAAAATTTATTCCTTTCAAAAAAGATGGAATCCAGCGGCATTGCGTGAAAGGTGAGTGACAGATTCACGACAGCCCCACCGCTAAAAAAAATCGTATTGGAACAATAGGGTAGGCTTAGAACTAAAATTTAACCACGCCGTGTGGCGGCCATGGACAGCGTTAACGTTCTGTAAACAAATGATTCGATTCATTTTGAGGAACATTGTATGAATTAAGGCGTTGAGGAGGCAAGTTTATCGTAGGAGTATCAACTTGACCCAAATTGTCACTAAATTGAAGACCCTGTTCTATTCAACCCTTTGGGTTGTCGGGCTTGGTGCTGGGATAGCAATTCCCCAGCAGTCAGTCTCTGCTGCGGTGCCCGAAACGCCAGAACTGGCTTGTAAGGATGCTCTGGAGAAGAATACTATTGAAGCTCTCGAAGAATATCTTCGGCAGTATCCTGACGCCGATACCGCGTGCAGAACGCTCGCGCTCGATTCGCTGAATCAGTTCGGTGTGCCGAACCCGGACGATCGGGGAGACAGCGGAATTGGCGGAATCGATGGCGGATACGGCGGTTGATCCGGCCCATTTGAAACAATAATGGCGCTGCCACATAGAACTGTGGCAGTGCACCAGTTTCCCGAACTTAAATCAGCGTTGCAAGCCGCCAAATTCACCGGGAGCCGGAATCAGATCCATGACCTTGTCATTGAAAACGATGCTGTTACCGCTTCAACGCGCTGGTAGTTCTCAAGCTGTCGGCGCATTTTGTTGTGCTTCGATACGGCCAACCGCTGCCTCATAACTGCCATCTGTCCTGAGCCAACCCAGTTGTACCAGCTGCATTGTGTCGCGATACGCCACCGAGCCTTGGTTATGCAATGACAGATCGGGCCGCTGACGCAGGATTTCGGAATAGGCAATACGCTCTTCCAGGCCTTTTTCCTGCACCTTGCTGTTTTCGACAAGGGAGAGTTCGTTCTTTTGCTTGAACCCGTCAAGAAACTTGAAGTGCAAAAGTCCACCTTCAATCCGGCTTGTCCTTGCGCTGTCCACCAGATGCTGGGCCACAAGATATCGCCGCCCCCGCCACCAGCGGATGAGCGGGATTTTGGTCAGGCAAGGCGGCACCATTTTCTTGAAGCGTCCATGCCAGAAAATTCTTTCCCGTACACCACCGAACATTTGGACCGAAGGTTGGGAATTGTAATTCCGTTGGCGCCGCCCTGGCGCTGCGTCAAAGTAGGGCGCGGATTTCAACTGGCCAAGCTCAGGGCTATAGCGGGCGTCAAGCAGCCTGCCGCTGCTATACATGTCGATCATGTGTGCGACGAGAGCGTCACTTCCCTCCGACTGGAGGTGGACGCAAAGTCTGTCGAGGCTCACCGTCTCGACATGGGGATAGACAAGCAGCTCGTCGATATCGACGACAACGCACCAACGATTATGTCCATAGACATTCAAGAGGCTGTGGGTCCACTTCGGCGGCGCCACATTGTTGGCGAAGTGCGATCCTTCGACGTTGAAACAGTGGCAATCTTCCTGTTCCATGAGGTACTCGCGGGTGCCGTCCGTCGAGCCATTGTCCATGAAGAAGAAGCTTTTGACACCGAGCGTGCGGTAGTGCCGGAGGAAATCCGGCAACCTGGCGAACTCATCGCGTATCCCTGCAAAACAGGAAATCACGTCCGGATGGAGATCGATCCTGTGGCTGTCATAGCGGGAAAGGTGCATCGTACCAACGTGGAATTCGCAGAGAATTGCATTGTTGCATGTTCTGACATTCGTTCGGATTTATTCACGAATATTGAGCATGCTCAATGTGAAACTCTAATGTTGCTAGCCTAATTAAAGGTTACGTGGTCCATGGCAAACGTCCCAAAACAACAGAAATCCCGTCATCAGCAAACAAGAGTCTGCTTCTTTTGCGAGATGACATACGGCAGGCAAGAGCGCAATCATCACAGCTCAATGATGTTTGTCCTGGCGCAGTTCATGGCGCGGCGTGGTGATTACGTGGCGCTGGTTGCCGTTGCGGCACCAGGGACAAGAAACCCCGATTTGGCGGCCCAGAAGGCCATGAAGGATGCCTACCTGCAGCGTGACCTGATCACTGTGGAGTTTCTTGAAGCTTCAGCCGAGCTCTATCCGGGACTGGAACGCCGCGACAAGGCTTCTCTTGCCGCCTATCATTTTCTCCGCGACAAGGCTTTTGACATTGCTTACTTCCCCCTGGAAGGTGGCCTTGGTCATTTCTCGGCTTGCGCCAAGCGCACCGGGGTTTTTGAGAACCGGCCGGCACTGGTCGTCATTGCCAACGAGCCGACACCCTGGGTGCGCGAAGTCAATGGCCGATTTCCGTCGCACAAGAGCGAGCTGCTGGTCGACTTCATGGAGCAGCATTCAGCGGCGCATTGTGATTTCCTCGTCGCTTCGAGTACAGCCGTACTCGACTGGATGACGCTCGCTGGCTGGAAGCTTCCGCAGAGACGAAAAGTTCTCCTGCCGCTCGTCACGCGCGACTGGCTGCTGCACGGCGCGGGCGGTGGCCGACGTATCCCGCCTGCCGTCACAGATATCGCATTCTTCGGCAGTGCAGATCCAAAAGACGGTCTGGAACTCTTCTGCGATTCAATCGACGTGTTGCAGCAGAAAATTGACGCGCCATTCAAGGTGACGCATATCGGGGCTTTCGGCAAGGTGCTGGGCGAGCACTCGGGTGCTTATCTTCTGAGACGTGCGCGGCGCTGGCGGTGTGATGTCAATTTTGTGCTGAAGCAGGAAACAGGTGACGTCGTCCGCTACCTGGGTGAGCGCAATTGCCTGGTTGTGTTTCCGTTCAAGTCGGCAATGGCGTCTCTCGAGCTTATGGCCTGCCTTGACTCGGGCCTTTCTGTGGTGACGACCGATACCGGAGGAGTGGTTGAGCTGCTGTCGCGCGAAACCCGCGAAGCGATGTCAGCTCCGCCCATTGCGAAAGACCTTGCGGCCGTTCTGGCGAAAGCTCTCAGTGCACCGCAGCCTGGCCAGCCATCAGAGCCGCTCGGCATGCGGGAAGCCCATTGGGAAAAATTCAACGACGCAGTGCTGGCAGTCGATCTGACGCGTTCGGCCAAGGCCCGGAAGCGTCCTCTGGTTTCGATTATCACGGCACATTATGAACGGCCTGAGCTGTTGCAGCAGGCCGTATTCTCCGTCCAGTGCCAGGATTACCGCAATATCGAAATGATCATTGTGGATGACGGCAGCAAGACCGAGGAAGCCCGCGCCGCGCTTCAAAAGCTCGAACCTGAATTCAAACGCCGCAAGTGGCGGATCATCAAACAAAAAAACCAGTATCTCGGTGCGGCACGCAACGCCGGCATTCGCGCGTCAAAGGGCGAACTGCTGCTCTTCCTTGACGACGACAACGCCCTGATGCCGCATGCCGTATCCACGCTCGTCGATGCGATGCATGCGTCTGACGCCGATATCTGCACCACTTTCGCCTGGCTGCTGAACGGCACCAATCCGCCGCCCGTAAACCAGAAGGGTATCATTGGCTACTATCCCACCGGCGGTGGCGCAGGCATGGCGCTGCTTCATGACCCCTATGGCGATGCCAACGCCCTCATACGCCGTGGCGTGTTTGAAAAAATCGGGCACTTGAACGAAATGCGCGGGCTTTCGGTGAGTGACTGGGAATTTTTCTCGAGGGCCGATCTTGCAGGTCTGAAAATCGCAGTCGTTCCAGAGCCGCTTTACTGGTATCGCGTCGATGAAGCGAGCATGAACAAGCGTGCGGACTTCTTCAAGAACCGCTCGGCGATCATCGCTGCGTTCCAGAAATCGGCCTCCGCGGTCCCCAGGAACTTCATGGAGCTTGCGGTAGCGGCAAATTCGGATCGCTGGGAAATGGAGAATAACTACTGGATACTTTCGCATCTGCATGAAAATCCAAAGTACCATCGCTTGTCGGATATGGATTCGAATTCGTCCGAGGCGCTCGACTTGCTGTGCGATCTTGCGGCAAGCGAGGGCCGCTACAATGTCAGCCTTGCCATGCTGGCGCAGCGCAATTCCACCGAGTTCAAGAAACGCGCACTCGAATTTCAAAGCAGGAGTCCAGTCTTTGCCGCAGTCGATGTAAACTCCAGCAGCTTTGCCACCCACGCGATAACGCTGGAAATGATGAAGCTGGCAAACATCCGGACGACAGATGCCGCTGTGTCCGACACGCTCGCCTATACCGAGTCCAATCCAGACCGCCTGTTCCTGGAAGCGCGCAACAGGGCTACTTCCATCGCCGTGATGAGACGTGCACTTCCGGCGAATACGCTTTCGGTTCGTGCAACAGCGAGCCTCGATGAACCAGTTTCCGAAGGCGGAGCCTATACAATTTGCGCCATACCGGCGGGAGAGGATCCCCGTGAAGCGCTCGCAGAAGCGTCTTGGCAAACTCTGACCTATCCATTGCAGCGCGGGCAGATCGAGATCTTCCTCGAAACCCCTGCGGAGGAAGAGTTCGACCTGGTGCTTGCTGTTCGCCGCGAGGGTGATGAGCCTGAGGGGCGCGTGCTCTTGACCTTCTCCGAGATCAACTCGGAGGTGCTTTCCGATGCCGGCCGCCGGCCGCGGCGTATGGCGCCACCCAATCGCGGACGTACCCGCGCGTGGACGGACGCGGAGCGCAAGGCGGCCCATCTGATCACAAACTATCCATCAGAGTTGCCGTTGCTGCTCTACCCGCCGGCACTCCACGAGGGCCTGTTTCTGCGTCCGAGCAAAGCCGGGCCCGTCATCGCATCGATCGTAAAGCTCATTCCACCGCTCGCCGGCAAGGTAATTGGGCAGGTGGAGATCGCCCATGACGAGGCGTCGCCCT
>JBKJQU010000251.1:0-11028 GCA_046594995.1 Aestuariivirga sp. | reverse complement strand
CGCTGGTCACCGCCTGCGGCCTTGATCAGGCCTGCGGCCAATCCTTCCTCGTCATCGAGAAGGACTTTCAGAAGATGCTCGGGGCTGAAGCGCTGGTGGCCTTCGCGGAGTGCGAGGCCTTGAGCCGACTGAATGAAACCGCGCGAGCGCTCGGTATATTTTTCGAAATCCATAGGTTCTCTCCTCCTCGGCGCATTCCGCAAAGCCCCGGAAGGGCACCTGGCCGAACGCCGTCAACGGTTGATGTGCCGCTGCCCCGACCAATCCGAACCCCCGGGAGGCATTCCTGTCAGGACAGCGACCTTGATTGGAACTCATATGGGTGCAGCTTTGAAGGCGATCAAGCAGGGCCAAAACAATGACGAAAAGGGACAACAGATTTGTCCTGGATCAAGCGTCCACGCATTCAAAATTCACGGCAACGGGCTGCTGACCGAACTCCAGGTCTCCATGGCAGCGAGCATCCGGAGGCAAGACGGGGGCTGCCGCCCCCGCTGGAAACCTATTCCGAGACCGGCTCCGTCACCGGCGGTGTTTCGGCCGCAGCTTCCTTGCGGGGCTTGCGCTCATACTTGCGCTTGGCGGGTGCTGGCGCTGCCACTTCACTCGCTGCCGGGGCTTCCGGTGCGCGATCGGCGGGCGGCGTCGGCGCCGGGCGCATCAGGAAGGACGGTGCCTCCCACTGCGCTTCTACTGCAACCGGTGCTGCCACGGCGGACTGGGGTGCGGAGGTCACGGCCTCGACGATGCGCGGCTGTTCCTCGTTGCGCGGCGGCTGGGACTGGTACTGGTTGTTCTGGCGGGGTTCGCCACCCTGCTGGGCTTGCGGATTCTGGCCCTGGTTGTTCTGGTCGCGGCGGTCCTGCCAGCGTGGCTTGTTGAACCGCTCGCGCGGCTGATAGGGCTGGCCGTTATTGTCACGGCTTTGCTCGCGTGCCTGATCCCGGTTCTGGTCGCGCGGCTGGTCCCGGTTCTGGTCCCGGTTCTGGTCCCTGCCCTGATCGCGATTCTGATCGCGGCCCTGCTGGTCCCGGTTATCGCGCTGCTGGCGGTAGTTCTGCTGGTTGTGCTGCTGCGGCTGCGGCTGCTGGCGCTCGGCCTCGAAACCGGGCTGATCGCCCATGCCATCGGCTTCGGCCTGCTGCTGGCCCCGCATGTCGTTGCCCTGGCTGTCCGAACCTTCCTCGCCATCCTCGTCGTCGAACTCTTCGTCCTGACGGCGGAACTGCTGGGGCTGGTTTTGCTGGTTAAAGGCCTGGGCGGCTGAGATGATCCGCAGATAATGCTCGGCGTGCTGAAAATAGCTTTCCGCCATCACGATGTCGCTGGAGGATTGCGCGTCGCGGCCAAGCTGGAGATATTTTTCGGCGATGGTCTGCGCATTGCCGCGCACCTTCACGTCGGGTCCGTTGCTTTCATAGACGCGGGTCAGCGGATTGCCGCCGCTGCTGTTGCTGCCGCCACCCCCGCTGCTGCCAGTGGGGCGGTGACGGTTGCGGCTACGGTTCTTGTGAGTTGGTCTCATAGAGTATCCATGCCTCTGATCAGGGCTGCGGTTGCGAGCGTGTGCCATCGGCGTCCACGCAGGCGCCCTGGCAACCGGTCTTCAAATCTGCTCAATGAATGAGCTGCTTCAAGATTTTACCCGTTGGTATAAGGAAAACTTCCGCCACCGGCCCGGACCCTCAAAGGACCTTGCCATTTCCCCGGCTTGTGCTGACTTCAACTGGGCTCACGTTTTATCGCCGCCCTAACGTCGTTCCCGGCACCATCACAAAGGGCAGAAAGCGTTTCCGACTCTCATTTAGCCGACGTGGCCACAATTTCCAATCGCTTTTTTAGGTTGTGTCGATATGCCCGGCTCAAGCTGTCCGGATAAGGCGCAGGCACCGCACATGACCGCCCAGATCGCAATAGCGTTGTGCGGGCATCAGCCCCGTATTCTTGAAGATCCGCTCGACTGCATCTGCCTGCCCGGCCCCGATCTCGGCGAGAACCTGACCCAGGGGCCCTAGATGGTCTAGGGCACCGCTGGCAATCTCGCGATAGGGATCAAGGCCGTCCGATCCCCCTAGAAGTGCGGTGAGGGGATCAAAGTTCCGGACATCGGGCGCAAGGCCGGCGATATTGGCGGCAGGGATATAGGGAGGATTGGAGACGATAAGGTCGAAGCGCCCTTCCACTGCTGCAAACCAGGAACCCTGCGCAAACCGCAAGCGTGGCGCCACGCCCAGCCTCTCCGCATTGGATCTCGCCACATCGAGCGCTTCTTCCGAAATGTCGGTTGCCAATCCTGAAGCATCCGGCCGTTCGGCCAGCAGCGTGATGATAATGGCGCCCGATCCGGTACCAAGGTCGAGAATGCGCGCTTTGGACGGCAAGACTTCAAGCGCCGCGTCGACGAGCGTTTCGGTATCGGGCCGGGGGTCCAGCACGGCGGGCGTCACGTGGAAGACGCGGCCATAGAACTCGCGTTGGCCCAGGATGCGGGAGACGGGCTCTCGTGCTTCGCGCCTCGCGATGAAAGTCCGAAACTGCACGGCCTTTTCCGCCGGAACCTCGCGCTCCGGATCAAGGATCAAGTCCTCGCGGGTCAGGCCGCTGGCACTTTGCAGAAGCAGCCGCGCATCAAGCGCGGGGGTATCGCAGCCAGCCGCCGTCAGCATCTCCACCGCCCGGCGCAAGAGATCCTTCACTTGGGTCAAGCGGCATTGTCCGCTTCAGCCAGAAGCTCGGCTTGATGATTGTTCATCAGCGCCTGCACCATTTCCTCCAGCGCCGGCCCCTCGATGATCTGGTCGAGCTTGTAGAGCGTCAGGTTGATGCGGTGATCGGTGCAGCGGCCTTGCGGGAAGTTATAGGTGCGGATGCGCTCGGAGCGGTCGCCCGAACCCACCTGGTCTTTCCGGGTGGCGGAGCGTTCATTGTCGAGCCTGCTGCGCTCCAGATCATAAAGCCTGGACCGCAGCAGCTTCATCGCCGCGTTCTTGTTTTTCAGCTGCGATTTTTCGGTCTGTTGCGCCACGGCCAACCCGGTGGGCAGATGGGTAATGCGCACCGCGCTATCGGTCGTGTTCACCGACTGCCCGCCCGGACCCGAGGAACGGTAGACGTCGATGCGGAGATCCTTGTCCTCGATCCTGATGTCCACATCCTCGGCTTCGGGCAACACGGCCACGGTTGCGGCAGAGGTATGGATGCGGCCTTGCGTTTCGGTGGCGGGCACGCGCTGCACACGGTGAACGCCCGACTCGAATTTCATATGCGCAAAGGCGCCCGCGCCATAAATATTGGCGATCACTTCCTTATAGCCGCCGTGCTCGCCTTCCGATGCCGAGATCACTTCCACCTTCCAGCCCTTGAATGCGGCATAGCGCTGGTACATGCGGAAGAGATCGCCCGCGAAAATCGCCGCCTCGTCGCCACCCGTTCCGGCGCGCACTTCGAGTATGACGTTCTTGTCGTCGGCGGCATCTTTCGGCAGCAGCAGGATGCGAAGCTCCTGCTCCATCGCTTCGATGGCCTCATCCAGGACCGGCCGCTCGGCCTCCGCCATCCCGGCCAGTTCGCCGCCGGCCTTCACCATGTCGTCGAGATCGCGGCGTTCGCCATAGGCTTTGCGGAGTTCCAAAGCCTTGCGAGCGGTGGGCTCCAGATCGGCATACTCCCGCGACAGTTTCACGAAGGCATCGCCGCCCGATCCACCCGACGAGAGTTCATGCTCCACCGTGGCAAAGCGCTGGATGATACGTTCAAGCTTTTCGTGCGGAATGGCGGACATGGGCGGGGCTTGTAGCTGAAGCCACAGGGCTTCGCAAAGCCGGCATCGCCAGTTGCGGGAAAATACAACTCCCCTGTCGGTCAGACGCCGTTTGCCGGTTGCCTGTGATCAAGCATCCGCCTGATCTTTTCAGCAAGCTCGGTACTTGCATAGGGTTTGGTCAGAAGCTCCACACCCTCATCGAGCCTGCCATGATGCACGATGGCGTTGCGCGTATAGCCTGTCGTGAACAGCACCGGCAGATCGGGCCTGATCGTGGCGATCTCGTCGGCAAGCTGGCGGCCATTGAGCTTGCCGCCGAGCACGACATCGGTGAACATCAGGTCGATCCGCTCGCGACTGCGGGCAATCACCAGAGCCTCGTCGCTCCCCGAGGCCACCCGCACCACATAGCCCAGGTCTTCCAACACGCTGGCCGCGTAGCCGCGCACGCCATCGTCGTCCTCCACCAGCAGGATTGCCTCTCCGGCGACAGCGGTCACCGCGAAGCGTTCGCGCAAGTCTTCCACTTCCGGGCGCGCGGACGCCAGTCCCGCCTTCATGCGCGGCAGATAGATTTTGACGGCCGTGCCCTGGCCCACCTCGCTGTAAATGCGGATATGGCCGTCCGACTGCTTGACGAAGCCATGAACCATGGCAAGCCCGAGGCCAGTGCCCTTGCCAGTCTCTTTCGTCGTGAAGAACGGCTCGAAAATCCGGCTCATCTTGTCAGCGGGAATACCATGACCGGTATCGCTGACGCAGAGCATTGCGTATTGGCCCGGCTTGATGTCAGCAACCTTCGACACATAGGCTTCATCGAGGTAGGCATTGCTGGTCTCGATGGTGATGAGGCCGCCATCGGGCATGGCGTCGCGCGCATTGACGACAAGGTTGAGCAGCGCGCTCTCAAGCTGGTTCTCGTCAGCCAATACGGACCAAAGTCCAGCACCAGCGACGGTTTCAATCCTGATCTTTTCGCCTACCGTGCGAGCCAGCATGTCGGCCATGCCGGCCACCAGAATGCGAAGATCGACAGATGATGGCGCCAGTGGCTGCTGGCGCGCGAAGGCCAGCAAACGATGCGTCAGCTTGGCGGCGTTGCGTGCACCCTTGAGTGCGGACTCGACGGGGCCGGTCAGCCTGTCGCCAAGCTCGCCGGCCGAGGACAGGCGCCGCTTGATGGTGTCGAGATTGCCGATCACGATGGTCAGCATGTTGTTGAAATCATGCGCGATGCCGCCCGTCAGTTGCCCAATGGCCTCCATCTTATGCGTCTGGCGCAGTGTTGCCTCGGCCTCCTCGCGTTGGCGCATTTCCGCGACCAGATCCCGGGTGCGTTCCGCCACCTGGGCTTCAAGCCCGCTGTTGATCTTTGCCAGTTCAAGGTTGTGCGCGTCAATCCGCCCGGAGGCACTGGCGAGGGCGTGCGAAATCACACGTGCCTCGGCGAATAGCAGCCTCACCGCGCCCATGGGGCGGCCCTCGCCCAGTGCGCGCGCGGCTTCCGCCAGTTCCTTCATGCAGATACTGGCGCGGCGGCCCAGCCACCAGCTTAACAGCAGGCTCAAGCCAATGAGTGCGAGCGATATCAACCCCGTCCACCAGAGAAGATCGAGCAGCGGCTTTTCAAGATCGGATTTGATCCGGGCGATGCCGACCGACCAGCCATGCGCGGTGCGGGTATAGCCGGTGACGATGTCGAGCCCCTCAACCGAGGTATTCTCAAGCCAGCCCTCAGGCTCGCGCAGCATCGCGGCGCGCCAGCCTTCCGAGGCGAGCGTTCCGACGCGGTTCTCGTGATCGGGAATACGGGCCACGAATTTCATCTGCCGGTCAACGATGGCAACAATTTCACCTTGCTTGAAGCGGGCTTCGAGCAACGCCAGGAAACGGGCGGGCGCAAGAATGACGCCAAGGGAATAGAGCGGCTTGCCATCGCGGAACACAGGCATTTCGATAACGGCCAGCAGCCGACCGGTTCCACGCCCCTTCATAATATCACTGACCTGATAACGGCCCGTCTTGAAGCCCTGGGCCAACATATCGGGCGCCATATGTTGGCGCGGTGGCGTATCGAGAGGCAGTTCGGTGTTCAACAGAACCTTACCATCAGGCGAGGTGACGGCGACCCAGGAACCCGGCAGGAATTCAAGTGCCTTGCGGGCTTCGCTGTAGAATGCCGCCAGATTGCCCGACTGCAAGCTGGGTGACTGCGCAAGGGCGGCGGCAAAAGAAGCACTAGTCGAAATCTCGGTGTCGACCAGTGTCGCCAGCGTACCGGCATTGGCGAAGAGGCCCTGCCGCACGCTCTTTCGCTCGCTGTCCACGAGCACGCCGTATATGATGTAGGAGAGGATCAGCAGCGGCAGCGCCGTTGCCAGCACGAGGAGTCCTAAGTGAAACTGCACGGGGCGGTGGTCGAAGCCGTTGGACAGACGCTGACGAAGGGTTGTATTCATGTCCAGCCGATTACGGTTACAAATTCTTAAGCCGCGTTAACTTTCTCGACATGGAAGATGTTTGCGGTTACACTTCTTTAGGGTCGGTGCAGAAATTTGTCATCCGCAAAATTGTAGGGCGTTGGGATGGAACGAATACTGATCGTCGAGGACGAACCGCTGATCGCCATGATGCTGTCGGATTGGGTTATCGAACTCGGGAAACTGCCTGTCGGCCCGGCAGGCCGCGTGTCGGAAGCACTTGAGCTGATCGGCAGTACGTCTGTCGATGCGGCATTGGTCGATGTCAATCTCCGTCACGAGCGCAGCGATGCGGTGGCCGCGATGCTGGCGGAACGGCAAATTCCCTTTGCCTTGACCACGGGCGAAAGCGGAGACAGTCATTATCCGCAGCACGGCCATCTGGCGACACTGCCGAAGCCTTATGATTTTGAGTCGCTGCAGAAAGTGATCGAGGCCCTGTGCCGCGCCGGCAGCGGATCACGCCCCGCGAAATGCGCCTGACCCTGTGAAGGCCACCATATTACGGCAGCCTTCGCCTTAGCCGTTGCCACCGAAAGACTTGATGTCGAGCGAGCGCCCAACGAGGATTTCGCCCGGCGTGCCGAGGATGCCCTTTTCCTTGCCGTCGATGACATAGCTCAGCAATCCGCCATCGCGCGCGATGACGACGAGGCCTTCGCGGTTGGGCACGCGGTAGGTGTCGCCCTTCATCAGCATCTGGGTCATGACCACGTTGCCCTGGGAATCTTCAATGCGCACCCAGACGGGGGCCTTGGCCTTCAACGTCAGCCGGCTTTCGCCATTGCCGGTGCCGAATTCGCGGCCATCATCGGTCAAGGCCATGTCAGTGGCGGAGACGAGGCCATCCAGTTCGGAGGCCACTTCCTTCGCGCCCGGAACCTGCTTTTCAATGAGCGAGGAGATTCCATCGAGATTCGTTCCGGCGAGATCGTCGGAGGCGGGATCGGCAGCAGCCACCTGCTGGTCATCCGGCATCGGCTCGTCGCCGACCGTGATGTTGGCGGCATCGTCGTTGGTCGACGCCGTCGGCATCGGGTCGGCATTGGGATCGGCCGGAACGGAGGCCGTGGTAATGGACTGCCCAGGAGTACCGAGCAGATCATCGGAACCCGGCAGGAGCATGTAGCTGACACCTGCAAAGAGGAACACCGCACCGGCCAGAGACGCAACGAGGCCGCCCGCACCGCCCGGAATGCCATTCAGGCGGAAGGCAAATTTCGATAATTGGGCCAAGCGGGCAAAGCGCAGGATCTTGGCGCTGGACAAGGGGGCCGGATTGGCCGGATGGCTCGCTGGAGCAAGAGCGGCTGCGGGGAGGAAATGAGCATAATGCTCGACCAGCGGCTCGGGATCAAAGCCCAGATATTGCGCATAGGTGCCGATCATCTCGAGCGCATCCATGCGGCCCGGCATATGGGTCATGTCGCCATATTCGATGGCTTCGATGTGATAGGGATGGATACCCGTCTGTTCGCTGGCGCCGTCGAGCGTTTCGCCGCGGCGTTCGCGCTCGCGCTGCAGGTACCAGCCCGCCTCGCCCGCAGGGTCCACCATGCCGTCGGGCTTTTCCCGGTTATGTTCCAGGGGGTGGGCACCTTCGGTCTGTCCGGTCACGTTGAAACTCTCTTCACGCATCTGATCACTCTCGGCACTGGCAGGGTTGATCGCCGGTTCACGGGGAATTATTCCGACAATGACCGAGAATGGTGAACGGGAGGCTAACGCAGTGCCCTTATTACAGCGCAACACCATTGCGCTGGGCGAATTCCATCAGCTCCGGGCGGATGGTGTGGAGCGGGCTCGCCAGCAGCGGCTCCATGAATGTCCACAGTTTTTCGCGGTCGAGTGTCCGCACCATGGCCTTCACCGGGCCGATGGCCGAGGGCACCATCGAAATCGAGGTCAGCCCCACGCCGATCAGTCCCATGGCTTCCAGCGGGCGGCCGCCGAGTTCGCCGCAGAGCGTTACGGGCTTCCTGTGCTTGGTGGCCTTCTCCACGATCAGCCGCATGGCGCCCAGAGCGGCCGGGCTCAACGGGTCATAGCGCCCTGCGAGCTTCGGATTGCCGCGATCGGAGGCGAAGAGGAACTGCACCAGATCGTTCGAGCCGATCGAGGCGAAATCGACGATGGGCAGCAGATGATCGAGCTGCCAGAGCAGCGAGGGAATCTCGATCATCACGCCAAGCTTCAAGGGCGTTGGCAGCACGTGCCCGTGCTTCAGGAGGTGGGCCTTCTCCAGTTCCACCACCTCGAGCGCGCGGCGGTATTCCTCCACGTCCGCGATCATCGGGAACATGATCTTCATGGGCTTGCCTTCGCCCGCCAGCATCAGCGCGCGAAGCTGCAACCTCAGGAGTGCCGGGCGGTCCAGTGCCATGCGGATCGAGCGCCAGCCCAGCGCCGGGTTTTCTTCCTTCGGCTGGCGGAGATAGGGCAAGACCTTGTCGGCGCCGATATCCAGCGTTCGGAAGGTGACGGGCTTTCCCTGTGCCTGCTCGATGATCTGCGAATAATGCCTGACCTGCTGGCCGAGCCTCGGAAACCTCGTCGCCAGCATGAACTGCAGTTCGGTGCGGTAGAGGCCCACACCATCGGCACCTGAATCATGAAGATGCGGCAGGTCGACGATCAACCCCGCATTGATGTTGAGTTCGATCTTCTCGCCGGTCTTCAGAACGGCAGGCTCATCGCGCAGGGCAGCATACTGCGCCTGTTTGCGCGCATAGAAGCGGACTTTTTCGGAATAGGCGCGCTGAAGGTCAGACGACGGGCGGACGAAGATTTCACCCGTGCCGCCATCGACGATGACCGGGCTTCCGGTATCGACAAGGTCGATCAGCCCTTCCGCCTGGCCGATGGCCGGAATGCCAAGCGCGCGCGCCACGATTGCCACATGGCTGGTGCGGCCACCCTCTTCCAGCACCACGCCGCGCAGCTTCGTGCGGTCGTAATCCAGCAGCTCGGCAGGCCCCATGTTGCGCGCAACAACGATGGCGTTGGCGGGCAGATCAGTGCGGGACGCGGTCGCGATGGCGCCGGTCAAAATCCGCAGCAGCCGGTTGGACAGATCGTCCAGATCATGCATGCGCTCGCGCAGGTAAGGGTCGGGTGTCCGCATCATGCGGGCGCGGTTGTCGTTCTGCACGCGCTCGACGGCGGCTTCCGCGGTCAGGCCGGTATCGATCGCTTCGCGAAGCCGGTTCATCCAGCCCTTGTCGTGGGCGAACATGCGGATCGTCTCGAGAACGTCGGAATATTCGGTGGCGCGCTGGGCGTCCGAACCATCGAGCAACTGATCGACATGGGCGCGAAGCTGCGCCACCGCATCATCGAGCCGCTTCTTCTCGTGCGGCACGTCTTCGGCAATCATGTTCTGGATGACGACGCGGGGCTCATGCAGCACGGCATGACCAAGCGCCACGCCTTCGGCGAGCGAGTCGCCACGGATATGGTGGCTCCGCACATGGGCGACGTCGGCTGCGACTTCGCTTGCCACTTCGCGGAGTTCGCCTGCGGCGATGACTTCGGCCAGCACCATCGCCGTGGTCTGGAGCGCCTCTTCCTCTTCTTCCGTATAGTGCCGCAGCGTGCGGTTCTGCACCACCAGCACGCCGATGACCGTGCCGCCGCGCATGATCGGCACGCCGAGGAAGGCGTTGTAGATTTCTTCGCCGGTTTCGGGGAGATATTTGAACGCCGGATGATGCTGCGCGTCGGCCAAGTTCAGCCCGATCGCCTGCTTGGCGATGGTGCCGACGAGGCCTTCGCCGCTTTTGAGCTTCGACTTGTGAACGGCTTCGAGCTTCAGGCCCTCGGTGGCGTAGAGTTCCAGAATGTCGCCCGGCCGCATGACGTAGATCGAGCAGACTTCAGCCACCATGTTGGCGGCGATGATCTGCACGATCTTGTTCAGCCGCGTCTGCGCTGCGACCGGCTCCGCCATGACCTCGCGGAGCCTCCTGAGCAGGACACGCGGGCCAAGGGCGGAAGTTGCCATCAGCCGGTGTCCCCGCGTGCGGCGGCGCGGACCGCTTTGAAGCGGCCTGGCGTCATCGCGTGGTGGCTGACGGGCGCGCGCATGAGAATCAGGAAACCTTCGCGTCCAGTCCATAGGCCGTATGCAGGGCGCGCACGGCGAGTTCGGTATAGGCCTCGTCGATCAGCACCGAGACCTTGATCTCGGAGGTCGTGATCGCCTGGATGTTGATGCCCTTGTCGGCGAGCGAGCGGAACATCTTGGCGGCAACGCCGGCATGGCTCCGCATGCCGATGCCGACGATTGAGACCTTGGCAACGTCGGCTGAATGCACAAGGTCGGCGAAGCCCAGCTTGGACTTGACGCTGTTCAAGACTTCCAGCGCCTTGCGCAAATCCTTCCGCGCCACCGTGAAGGTGATGTCGGCAAAGGAACCGTCAGCCGAGATGTTCTGCACGATCATGTCGACCGAGATATCGGCTTCCGCCAGGGGCCCGAAGATTGCCGCCGAAACGCCCGGCTGGTCTTTTACGTGCCTGATCGCCACTTTCGCCTCGTCGCGCGAATAGGCGACGCCGCTCACTACATGCTGTTCCACGATACGTTCCTCATCGCATACGAGTGTTCCGGGACCCGTGCCGTCGGGCTTGTTCTGGTTCGGCGAATCGGGCGCCTCGAAGCTCGAGCGCACCTGCAAGGGTACCTTGTAAACCATGGCAAGTTCAACCGACCTGGTTTACAAGGTACCCTTGCAGGTGCGCTCGAGCTTCGAGGCGCCCGATTCGCCGAACCAGAACAAGCCC
>JBKJQU010000169.1:0-10804 GCA_046594995.1 Aestuariivirga sp. | reverse complement strand
TCCGGGGGCACTATTTGACCCTCGCGCCCTTTGGGCAGTTAGGCCAAGCGAAAGCCAGAGCCGAAATGTTCTCCGACCCGCGAAGAAATCCTGCCGGAACGGGCGCTGCCTTGCGCCTACCGCCGGCCCCTCAAAAGGCTGGCACTACACCGCGCCGGGCAGCGCCCGCGCCTCCCATTCTTCAGCAGGCTTTTCTTGCCATGCCTGCACAAGGAGGACTCATGCCTATTGTTCTCGCCCCGCGCGAGCGGGGAGAGGACATCTTCGCTCATTGAATCGTCCATCACCTTTCACCCTCACCCTGAGGTGCTTTGCGGCACGCAAAGCCTCGAAGGGTCCACCCCGGCGCACATGTTTCGAGGCTCGCTTTGCTCGCACCTCAGCATGAGGATTTAATTGTTTCTTGCAGAATTCCCTTTTTCCCCTTGCGGGAGAAAACCCTAAATCCCCTGTTCCAGCCGCTCCAGTTCCTTGATGGAACTCTGCACGGCCTCGAGGCCGGGGTTGATCGCCAGGGCCTCCTTGAAGGCCTCCATGGCGGCGGAATATTTCTTCTGGCGCTGCAGGATCATGCCCTTGCCGGCCAGCGCGCCGAAGTGCCGGGGCTCGAGGTCCAGCACCTTGCCGATGTCCTTCAGCGCCGCGTCGTCCTTCTTCATGCGATAATAGAGTGTCGCCCGCCGGTTCCATGCCTCGGCGAAATCGGGGTGGGCCCCGATCAGCCGGTCGAGGATCGAGAGCGATTCCGCAGGTGCCCCATCCTTCATGGCGCGAGACGCCTGCTGCAACAGAACCTCGGCGGTCGCCGAATCGGAAGCGCTCCACAATTCCCAGATCTTCTGTTCCAGCGCCTGGGATGCCGGGCCTTCCGACTTATAAAGCCTGGCGAACAGCACATCGAGTTGCTCGGCCCGCACCTCCGCGGGCTTCCGCTGCACTTCGGCCTCGGCCGGCTTCTCGCCCAGCACTTGCTCCTCCTGCGCCATCGCGAAGGAGGAAAGATAAACGGCAAGCCCGCCGGCAAAGATCAGTGAAAATCCACGCATGGGCGGCAAGCTTACACCATGTTGTGGCAACAAAAAGAGCGCCGTGAGCGGTTATCCCGTTCACGGCGTTCACAAAAGCGTCAAGCAGCCTGGGCTTTAGCCCTGGCGCGCCTTGAAGCGCGGATTGGTCTTGTTGATGATGTAGACGCGGCCATGCCGGCGGACCAGCTTGTTGTCGCGATGGCGCTTTAGCAGCGCCTTCAATGAGTTACGGACTTTCATGGACTTCACCTGACTTTTCAGGCAGTTGAGGCACCAGTCCCCGATCTGCCCTATTGAACGATGGGCTGGTCTATAGTGGGGCCTGCCGCCGCTGTCAACCAAGCCAGCGCTTCAAGTCTCTGCCGCAGTCGTGATTTGAGCTTGAAAGCCCTCCCATGCAAAAGAGGGCAATGATCGCAATCGCGCGCCAATTGCTCGCCGTCCTCCTGCTGCTGATGTCACTCGGCAGTTTCGCGGATGCCGGAACGCATTGCGCTCCGCCCCGCTATTGCACGGGGGCTGGCATACTCTGCGACTGCGGCGGCAAGCCTTCACCGGCCCGGATCGCATCATGCCTTCAGGATTGCCAGTTGCAGGTGCTCGCGGCGCCTCCCCTGCCTGCAATCGCAGTGAAAGTTGCAGTGCTTGATCTCTCCCCCGGAACCGGGCGGTTCTCGGGCTTTGCCACTGCGCCGCCCGTTCCACCTCCCCGCTTCGGCTGATCCGGCAATGAACCTCAAGACACAACCGATAAAAGGTCAAACCACATGAAACGACTCGTGATCTCCGCCACCTTCCTGCTGCTGGCCCTCACCGGCACCGCAGTCGCCGCCGCATGCTGCGACGGCGGCCCCTGCTGCATGGATATGCCCTGCTGCGACTGATGAAGCTGGCGCCGGCCCTGAAAGGGGCCGGCGCTTTCATTTTACCGTTGTGGCGGACTGTGCGATAAGTACAAGACCTTGCCATGCCGCCTGATCTCACCTCCATCGAACTCTGGATTACCCTCGCCGTGTTTCTGGGCAGCGTCACCATTGTTGCCCTGATGGTCTGGCTGGAGCGCCGTCCACGTGTCGATTTCACCCCGCGCCTCCTGCCCACCACACCCATCATGATGGTCTTCGCCTTCGTCGGGCTTTTGGCGCTGGTACATCTGCTCAATCTCTACGGCATACATACCGGACGCAGATAAGGACCAGACTGCGATGCTGCCTCCGACCCAGACCCTCTATTTCGAAGACCTGAGCCTTGGCATGACAGAAACCTATGTGAAGGAGGTGAAATCCTCCGACGTCGTGGGCTTCGCCGAAATCTCGGGCGACCGGAACCCGATCCATCTGTCGGAGCATTTCGCGGCGCGAACGCCGTTTGGCGGTCGTATTGCCCACGGGCTTTATACCGCAAGCCTGATCTCCGCCGTAATCGGTACAAGGCTTCCCGGCCCCGGCGCCGTCTACATGTCACAGACCCTGAACTTCAAGGCGCCGGTGCGAATCGGCGATCATGTGGAAGCGACCGTCGAGGTCGTGGAACTGGTCGAGAAAGGCCGCCGCGTGAAGCTTGCCTGCCGCTGCACAGTTGGAGAGACGCTGGTGCTCGAAGGCGAAGCCCTCGTCAAGGTGCCGGGAAAGCCCGAGGGCTATTGACCACGCCTTGACTCTTTGGGTTAGCGCTCTAGCTTCGCCACCCAGTTCTGGGAGGACTTCAATGCTGCGTAATTTTGACAATCGCCTCAATGCCGATGTGATCCACTGCCTGCGGGCCATGGGCCACGGCGACGACCTCGTCATCTGCGACACCAATTTCCCGGCCGATTCGGTGGCCCGCCACACTGTCACCGGTAACCTGCTGCGCATGGACAATATCTCGGCCGCGGAAGCGATCGAAGCGATCCTCTCGGTTTTCCCGCTCGATAGCTTCGTTGATGCCCCCGCCGAGCGCATGGAAGTGGGCTCGAACCCCAAGGACGTCCCCCCCGTTCAGGCGGAAGTCCAGAAGGTGATTGACAAGGCCGAAGGCAAGTCCTGGCCAATGGGCTCGGTTGAGCGCTTCGCCTTCTATGAAAAGGCGAAGAACGCCTATGCCGTGATCGTGACGGGCGAAACCCGCTTCTACGGCTGCTTCGTTCTCAAGAAGGGCGTGATCTCGCCGAAGGGCTGAACGCGATGAAGCAGGGCGTCGCCATCCTCGGCATCTTCGTCGCCGATCTCGCCTTCCGTTCGGCAAGGCAGCCGCTTATGGGCGAAACCATACTGGGCACGGGCTTCAAGATGGGACCGGGCGGAAAAGGCTCGAACCAGGCGGTGGCGGCGGCGCGCGCGGGCGCGAAGGTCAGCTTCATCTCGCGCCTTGGCCGCGATGCCTTTGGCGACATCGCGATCTCGACATGGAAACAGGAAGGCATCACGCCGCGCGTGGCGCTGTCCGATACCGACCCGACGGGTGCCGCCTATATCTTCGTCAGCGACGAGACAGGCGACAATGCCATCATCGTGGTGCCGGGTGCGGCGGGAGCATTGAGCCCCGCCGATGTCGACGCCGCGCGGGACGCGATTGAGAACGCTGTAGTATTCGCCACGCAGCTGGAGCAGCCGCTTCCCGCCGCACGGCGCGGACTGGAGATCGCCAGGGCCGCAGGCGTCACAACGCTGTTCAACCCCGCACCCGCAGCGCCCGTACCGGATGATCTCTATCGCCTCTGCGACTATGTGATCCCCAACGAGACAGAGTGTACCGCCCTCACAGGCCTCCCTGTGTCGAGCATCGATGAGGCCCGCAAGGCCGGAGACATGTTCTTGTCAAAAGGGGCAGGCGCAGCCCTCATTACGCTCGGCGCACGCGGAGCTCTGCTCCACAGCCAGACCCAGTCCGTACTCATAGATGCCTTCAATGCCGGTAAGGTGGTGGAGACGGCAGGTGCGGGGGACGCCTTTGTAGGCGCCTTCGCCGCAGCCCTCTCCGATGGAAAGTCAGCAGCAGATGCTGCCCGCTTCGGCTGTGCCGCTGCGGGGATCTCCGTAACAAGACAGGGCACCGCACCCGCCATGCCAAGCCGTGAGGAAATCGAGGATATTCTCAGGCGCGGATGAAGTGCAGTTTTGAGAATTGTGACCGGAAGGCCGCAACCTCTGGAGCAACCGATTGAGCTGAACGCCTGCCCATGAGCACGTCCGAAATAAAGCGCGCCACCTGCGGCATATCCTTCGGCATCATGCCCCAGCGCACGATTTCCGGTGTACCTATGCGGAGCCCGTTCAGATCGTCGCTCAATTCTGCAATGGGAAGCCCGATTCCACAGGCCAGCACGTTGGCCTGCCGCAGCAGCTTCGATGCCGTCTGTCCGCCGCCGAATGAGTTGGCCTCAATAGCAAAGGCTTGTGACGTCGTCATGCCGCGATCCCTGGCATAAACAGGTACACCTTGTTCAACCAAAGCCACCGCCAGTGCCTTGGCAGTCTCCGCAACCATGCGCGCGTAATCGCGGCCGTGAACCTTCCAGTCCAGCAGTGTCATTGCGAGTGCTGCCGACTTCGCTGCGTCAAAATTGGCCGTGAGACCCGGATATGCAATGGCGTCGAGCCGTTCCGCGATCTTTGCATCATTGGTCAGGATGAGGCCTGAGGGCGGCCCGCCCAGACTCTTGTAGGTGCTCATGGTCATCACATGGGCCCCCTCCTCCAACGGCTGTTGCCAAGCGCGGCCGGCGATCATGCCGGACATATGCGCTGCATCGAACATCACGAGTGCACCCACCTCGTCCGCAATCTTGCGGATCCCGGCGATCGGATGCGGGAATAGATTGAGACTGCCGCCGATGGTGATGACCTTGGGGCTGAGGCGCAGCGCGTCTTCGCGCAAAGCTTTCACGTCCACCGTGTAGCCATCAACGTCAATCGGAGCGGGGTGCGTGATGATGCCATAGAGTCCCGCCGCGCCGGCTCCGTGATGCGTGACGTGCCCGCCAATCGAAGGGGGTGGCGCGATGATCACATCCCCGGCCATGGCGGCCATCATGAACACGCAGAGATTGGCGAGCGCGCCTGAAGCAACGCGGATTTCCGCAAACTTTGCGTTGAACACTTGGGCCGCGAGTTGCGCCGCCATTACCTCGATCTTTTCGATACCTTCCAGCCCCATTTCATATTTATCGCCCGGATATCCGAGCGATGGCCGTGAACCAATGCCGCTCGCAAGCAGCGCCTCGGCCTTTGGATTCATCATGTTGGTGGCGGGATTGAGATTGATGCAATCGCGCACGTGGATGAGATGGTTCTCAGCCACGAAACCCAGAAGATTCTGTTCGTTCTCATCGGCAGATGAAGCTGCAACAGCGGCAGCAAGCGATTGGATGTAGTTTTCGGCCCCAGCCGGAACCCAAGCCCGGCGCTGCAGCATCGTCATGGAAACTCCTCACCCGCTATGAACAGGGCATCATCTGCAGGTAAACCGGGTACAGTGCAAGAGTACGGGATCAGTTACCCGTCATCACCAGCAGCGAAACGACGGCAGTAATGGCGATGAATGCAACGAACACCGCAACTGCCAGCAGAGTCGGGCTTTCCGGTGCGGGAGCGGGCTTACCGACAATCTCCTGCTTGTAAGCGCTCGCCAGCTCTCCGGGGGTTGGCGCCGCACCGCCCACCTCGGCATCGGTTCCAAGAGGAGAGGCGGCAGGATCCAGGAAATCAACCTTGTCAGCAGCGGCTCCTCTGTCAATTGCCTCCTTCAGCTGAGCTGCCGTTGGCGCCTTGCCAGCACTGCGTGTCCAGTTCTCGCTCATGTAATCTCGGTCCTATACCTGACTCAACAACGGAGATCGTGTCTGCCGGCTTGCCATTAGAACATTAAAGTCACGAAGTATGGAACATGGTTCCCCAACTTAAATAAGTTAAATTTTCTCAGTAAGTCAGCGCGAGCAGAGCAGTTGGGGAACACGCCCAAAGGTGAAACGTTTGATCCCGGTGCGTGATTAGCACAATCAACATGAAGGGTTCAAAACATGACCAAGCTTCTCTTCGCTGCGTCTGCAGCAGCCTTGCTGACCATCGCCGGCGTGACACCGTCATTGGCGCAATCTTCGACCACGACGACCGCTTCCAGCGGTTCGCTTCCCTCGATCACATGCCGCGATATCGCGTCGCTGGATCAGGAGTCGGCTAAGGGCGTGTTCTATTACATGGCCGGCCTTCAGAAGGGCATGATGGGATCGTCGAACCAGGCCTCGGCGACCTCCGGCACCACTGGCAGTTCCACTTCGGACTCGACAGCCTCGAATAGCGGCACCTCTGCAAGTGGCAGCAGCGACTCGAGCGATACGACCGCTTCGACGACAGTGCCTGATTCAAGCGCCAGCGCTTCGGGCTCAAGCGATACGTCGAACTCGAGTGGTTCGTCCGACGCCTCTGCCAGCAACACCACAGGCAGTTCCGGTTCCTCCTCGACGTCTGGTTCCGCAACAAGCGGTTCCGGCTCTGCAGGCATGACTGTTGCAGGTATTCCTGAACTGTCGATGATCAATGTCTCACAGCTGATGTCGGCCTGCCAGCAGTCACCTGACATGCAGGTTTCGCAGGTGATCGGACAGCAGATGGGTACATCTGGTTCATCTGCTCAGTAATCTTAGACCATTCGAGTGTGGCCCGTCGGCTCGCCTGGCGGGCCAACTTATGTCTGGATGAATTACGGAGCATCGTCACGCGAAGCGACAAGTGGTGCTGGTAGATTCATGTGTGGTGCGAGCGCAATCCATGACACTGGGTTGCCAGCAGATTGCCGCTTCAGAAATGTATAGTTTACCGCCGACCAGTGAAGAATGTCGTTCCGGCGGTTGTCCAAGATATAGTCGCCAGCGGTCGTGGAAATGGTCAGGACAGCATGGCCTTCACGGCGTTCATCAAGCACGACAGTAATCAGAAGTGCCGAAGGTGAAAATCCTAGACTTGCCAGTTCACGCCGCTTGAGCAGAACGTAATCCTCACAATCGCCAGCGGCGCGGGGATATGTCCAGTATTCGCGTTGACCGTAGAGCTCATGATCGCTCACTGACGTAATCTTGCGATTCACACTGCGATTGACCTGATCAACGATGTGCCACTGATGTTGTGTGAGTTTAAGCTCTTCCACGACGATGGCGGATGGAGAACAACTGCCAGACAATCTTTCGCAGAATTTAAGGAACCCACCAGGAGGCTTTGCGTTTCCATAGTTAGCGGTGATCCTAGTTTCGATTACCTTTCCGGGTAAATTAAAAAGACCATCTTCTGAAGCCGCAGAATCGGCCCACGTGAAAAAAAGCCCTAACGCTGCCGTCAGCGCTGCATATTTGCGCCACATTTTATGCCCCCCAAAGTCTTGTCTCTCCGGCCACGTTTGTACGGCGCTCAAATTACCTTTGTCAAAACACGTTAATAAAGCCTCAGAATTTCATATTCAGGTCACCGATACGCGAAACCACAGAGTGAACTGCCGGTTGAAATTTCAGCATCTTGACGTTGCTGTTATGCTGAGAAGTGGTGACACCGGAAGAAGTCCCATCGGCATCGAACGCTGTGCGGCTTGTCATGATTTCATAAGTACTCAATCTGACTGCTTGGAAGGAGCAACTTCTGCCCGCATGACATATTTGAGTATTCTATCTTACCCCTACGGCAGTATGCGATCCTGCGTCAGTAGTTGAAGTGGCAGAACATGCGCTCAATGACTTTGCGCTGTTTATAAATGGCTTTGTCGTATTTGTAGTGGATTTGGCGGTTGCGGCGCTGTGGGATGACGGGTTGTGTGCCGCGTGTCTCCAGCCATTCGCGCAGGGCCCGGCTGTCATAGCCCTTGCCTGCAACGAGGACAGCGGATGGCGGCATGGCCTCGATGCAGCGATGAGCAAACCGGCAATCATGCACGTTTCCGGGCGTCAGAAGCAGGACACAGGGTTTGCCCTTCTCGTCGCAGACGGCATGGAGACTGGTGTTTTGTCCGCCCTTCGTGATGAGGATTGCTGCAAGCTTGAAGCCGACATCAGCCAACTAATCCCTAATGTTTAGGATGGCACTGGCGCGAGACCAGCCAGAGGCGCTTCCCCGAACCGCCGCACAGGATCACAGGATTGATCAGGAGTTCAGATGTCGTGGCCTCTTCCATCGCTTGACGAACGCTTTTCTTCTTAACGAACGCATGTCTTCAAACCAGCTGAACGATCCTCTATGTCCTCAGTTCCGCAAGATTACCGCAGAACCAGCGATAGGTCTCGGCGATGCCCTTGCGAAGATCGCGGCTAGCCCGCCAGCCCATGGCGGCCAGACGCGACACGTCGAGGAGCTTGCGCGGTGTGCCGTCCGGCTTACTCGGGTCGAAGGTAATCAGGCCGGTATAACCCGTCACCTCAGCAACGATCTCCGCAAGCTCCGCAATGCTCACGTCCTGGCCCGTCCCCACATTAAGGTGGCTCAGCATCGGCTCTGTTTGGTCCTCGTATTCCCGGCGGGCCGCTTCTATGACGAAGAGGCACGCCTCCGCCATGTCATCGACATGCAAGAATTCGCGCCGCGGCTTGCCCGAGCCCCAGACCTTCACCTCCGCTTGGGATGAGAGACGCGCCTCGTGAAAGCGCCGGATCAGCGCTGGCAGCACATGCGAGTTCTGCGGATGGAAATTGTCGCCAGGCCCGTAGAGATTAGTGGGCATAACGCTGCGATAGTCGGTGCCGTATTGCCGGTTGAAGCTCTCGCATAGCTTGATCCCGGCAATCTTGGCGATGGCATAGGGCTCGTTCGTGGGCTCGAGCGGGCCGCCGAGCAGCGCTTCCTCCGGTATGGGCTGCGGCGCGAGCCGGGGATAAATGCAGGAAGAACCAAGAAACAGGAGACGTTCGACGTTTGCACGCTTGGCCGCCTCGATGATATTGGCTTCGATAATCAGGTTGTCGTAGATAAACTCCGCCGGAAAAGACGAATTGGCGATAATGCCACCCACTTTCGCTGCAGCGAGGATAACCACGTCCGGCTTTGCCGATGACATGAAGGTGCGCACAGCGCTTTGGTCAGTGAGGTCGAGTACGCTACGGTTCCGGGTGATGACTTCCGCCCCGCGCATCTCGAGTTGCCTGACAATGGCGGAGCCCACCATGCCGCGATGACCGGCGACGTAATAACGGGCCAACTTCATCAACCTCCCCGTGCCACAGCCAGGGACAGGCCATGGTTCTGCAGGAGCCGGTGCCGCTTCGCCGCCGCGAGGTCTTCCAGCACCATTTCAGCGCACATCTGCTCGACCGTCGTGGTGGGTGTCCAGCCCAGCTTGTCGCGCGCCTTTGTGGCATCGCCGACGAGCGATTCGACCTCGGCCGGGCGGAAGTAGCGTGGATCGATCCGCACAATGATCTGTCCGGGCTTTACCGCAGGCGCGTTCCCGCCGCTTACCTTCTCGACCCTGCCAATTTCATCGATACCGTCATTCTCGAAGCGTAACGTGATTCCAAGTTCGGCAGCCGCCCAGGTCAGGAACTGCCGCACTGTGTATTGCCGGCCAGTGGCGATCACAAAATCCTCGGGCTTTGACTGCTGCAGCATCAGCCACTGCATAACCACATAATCTCGCGCATGGCCCCAGTCCCGCAGCGCATCCATGTTGCCAAGAAAGAGGCAATGCTCCAACCCCTGCGCAACGTTGGCCAGGCCACGTGTGATCTTGCGTGTCACGAAAGTTTCGCCGCGCCGCGGCCCTTCGTGATTGAAAAGGATGCCGTTGCACGCGTAGAGCCCGTAGGCCTCGCGGTAGTTGATCGTGATCCAGTAGGAGAACAGCTTGGACACCGCATAGGGGCTTCTCGGATAAAAGGGAGTTGTCTCCCGTTGCGGGATCTCCTGAACAAGTCCGTAAAGCTCCGAAGTTGAAGCCTGGTAGAACCGCGTCTTCTTCTCCAACCCAAGGAGGCGAATAGCCTCGAGCAGGCGCAATGTACCCAGCCCGTTTACGTCCGCCGTGTATTCCGGAGAGTCAAAACTTACCGCTACGTGAGACTGGGCCCCGAGATTGTAGATCTCGTCCGGTTCTACTTCGGAGACGATGCGGGTAAGGCAAAGGCTGTCGGAGAGATCGCCGTAATGTAGGCGGAAGCGTGGGTTGGGGCTGTGCGGGTCTTCATATATGTGATCGATGCGCGAGGTGTTGAAGGAGGATGCCCTGCGCTTGATGCCGTGTACCTCATAGTTCTTTTCAAGTAAAAACTCGGCCAAGTATGAGCCGTCCTGTCCGGTGATGCCAGTTATGAGAGCTTTCTTTAGCGCCATTAGGTCCTCCGAGCCGGAGGTGCCCGGCAAAACGCCGCTCGCCTGCACCGGCATAGGAACCTGCAATGCCGATACGTCCATTTTGTTCGGTGTGATTTGGTAGGGACGCGAAAACAAGAATGCGAAGAGCTCCGAAACCGATCTAATGGATTCAAGCGCAATTTCGATGTCGTGGTGAGCCTGACGGTACTCTAGCTGTTCCAGCCTTTCTCCTGCTTTCGCAAAAGAGCCAATGCGATCGTACTCTCCGCTAATTCCGCCCGCAGCCAGCTCATTACCTTACTTTAAGTAAGCATCACTCACACGATACTTCGAGATATGGAACAGAAGGCATCATTCAAAGGATGAAGGAAAGGTACAATCCGACATCTTCGCCTATATGCGGAACTTTAAAACGAAGACTACATTTGCACCAAGACATTAATGCCTTTACTCAAAGATTGAGTTTATTCATGTATGATTACGCTGCGTGGAATCCGAAACGCCAATCAGATC
>JBKJQU010000111.1:0-5566 GCA_046594995.1 Aestuariivirga sp. | reverse complement strand
AGTTCATCGACCTCGCCGACCTTCGCGACGAGATCGGCCGTGATCCCGCCGAGCGTGAAGTGCGCCTGCGCGAACGCGCGCCCGCGCCCGCCGCGCCGAGGGACAGCTTCGAAGATTTCGCTGACATCTGAGAATGGTTTGCGCAGAACCGGGGCGCGATTGCCCGCTGTGCCCGCGGCTGGTGGGCTATCGCCACGAACAGCGTGTGCTGCATCCCGACTGGTTCAATGCGCCGGTGCGTTCATTCGGGAACACTGATGCGGAATTGCTGATCGTGGGGCTGGCGCCGGGCGTTCAGGGCGCGAACCGCACGGGGCGTCCCTTCACGGGAGATTTCGCGGGAGATCTGCTCTACAGCACGCTCATCAAGTTTGGTTTCGCCACGGGCCAGTTCAAGGCGGACCCGAATGACGGGCTCACACTTGAGGGCACCATGATCACCAATGCCGTGCGCTGCGTGCCGCCGCAAAACAAGCCGGTGCCCGCCGAGATAAAGACCTGCAACCAGTTCCTTAACGCGCGGATCAACTCGCTGCCAAAGCTCCGCGCCATCGTGGCGCTGGGCCGGATCGCGCATGATGCGACGCTTGGCGCATTGGCTGAACGCAAGTCGGCTTTTCCATTCGGCCATGGCACGCAGCATCAGCTTTCGGCCACCAGGCTTTTCGACAGCTACCACTGTTCTCGCTACAATACGAACACCGGGGTGCTGACGCCGCAGATGTTCGAGAACGTGTTCAGTGCCGT
Organism: Aestuariivirga sp.; assembly: GCA_046594995.1. Taxonomy (GTDB): domain Bacteria; phylum Pseudomonadota; class Alphaproteobacteria; order Rhizobiales; family Aestuariivirgaceae; genus Aestuariivirga. The sequence continues at coordinate 4,819 of JBKJQU010000111.1, read as the reverse complement.
GCGGAATTATCTCGGCTGAGATTGCAACATTTCGAGAACGTCCGCGGCTTCGTGCTCAGGCTCCGGCACGGGAAAGCGCAACGCGGTGATCACACCATCCTGCGTGATGAAGGTAAGCCGTTGCACGTAAGTCGCGCCACCCGTTTCGAACAGCGGCAAGCCAAGCCTGGAAGAGAACGTGCGTTGTGCATCTGACAGGAGCCTGAAAGTAAGGCTGTTGCGGGTCACGAAATCGCGCTGCCATTCCGTGCCAAGCAGGCTCAGGCCGAACAGCTTTACGCCAAGCCTGCGGAAGTCGCCGTAAGCTGCTGAATAGGCAAGGGCTTGTGGCGTTGAGCCATGGGCGCCCGGGATGTGATCCCAGTTCGGCGGATCGGAATAGCCAGGCCTGCCGGTGAAGGGGTAGCAGAAAATCACCGCCGGTCCGATCACCTTCGACAGGTTGACCGGGCTTCCCGATGTCGCCTCGAGTTCAACATTGGGCATCTTCCGCCCGACGAGATGCTGCATGAAGACGGCCATGTCAGTTGCCCATGTCAGTTCTTGTCGCGAAGGATGCGGGCGCGTTCGCGGTCCCATGAGCGTTCCTTGATCGCCTCGCGCTTGTCGTGAAGCTTCTTGCCGCGCGACAGCGCGATATCGACTTTCACCCGGCCGCGCTTGTTGAAAAACATCTTCAAGGCAATGATCGTCAGGTGCTCCTTCAGCACGCCGCTTGAAAGCTTGTCGATCTCGCTCTTGTGCAGAAGCAGCTTTCGCGGGCGCTTGGGTTCGTGGTTGAAGCGGTTGGCCTCGCGGTATTCCGAGATGTTGGAGTTGATGAGCCAGAGTTCGCCGCTTTTCATCGCGGCATAGGCCTCGGCCAGATTGGTGTGGCCGGTGCGCAACGACTTGACCTCGGAGCCCTTCAGCTCGATGCCGGCCTCGAAGGTTTGCAGGATCTCGTAGTCATAGCGGGCGCGGCGGTTATCGGAGATAACCTTGATGCCCTCTTCCTTGCGCGACGCTTTTGCGCCGCCGGCCTTTGAACTCATGTCAGTTCAACAGGCCCGCGTGCATCATGGCCTCATGCACAGATTTCCTGGTTGATTCGACCACGGGCACCAGCGGCAGGCGGGCTTCCGCCTCACAGAGGCCAAGCAGGCTTGCGGCATACTTCACGGGGCCGGGGCTCGATTCGACGAACATCGCATGGTGCAGCGGCATCAGCCGGTCCTGCAGCTTTAGGGCTGCCGCATAATCACCCTTGAGCGTTGCCTCCTGAAGTTCGGAGCAAAGCCGCGGGGCGACGTTGGCCGTCACCGAAATGCAGCCGGTGCCGCCATGGGCATTGAAGCCCAGTGCCGTTCCATCCTCGCCCGAAAGCTGGATGAAATCCTTGCCGGACATCAGCCGCTGGCGGGAAGGCCTGGTCAGGTCGGCGGAGGCATCCTTGGTGCCGACGATGTTCTTGCAGTCGGCGGCGAGCCTTGCCAGCGTCTCGCAGGAAATGTTGGCCACCGTGCGGCCCGGCACGTTATAAACGAAGACCGGAATATCCACGGCATCGGCGATTGCCTTGAAATGCGCGTAAATCCCGTCCTGCGTGGGCTTGTTGTAATAGGGAACCACGATCAATGCGGCATCGGCGCCTGCTTCCTTGGCGTGGATCGTGTATTCGATGGCTTCTGCCGTGCTGTTCGAGCCGGTGCCGGCGATGACGGGAACGCGGCCACGCACTTCTTCGATGCAGATCTCGATCACTGCCTTGTGCTCGCCGGGCGTCAGCGTCGGGCTTTCGCCGGTGGTGCCGACGGGAACCATCCCGTGGCTGCCCTGCTCGATCTGCCAGTTGACGAATTTCCGGAAGGCCTGCTCATCGACCTTGCCATTCTTCATGGGGGTGATCAGCGCGGGAAAAGAACCTCTGAACGGCACGGCGCATACTCCGGTAATAACTTGGAAACCATAAGGGCCACATAATGAGGGAACGACCCGCTCCCCCTCAGACGGCGCGGCACCTTAGACGTTCGCCCCGCCAGCGGCAAGCGCCCTGAAGTGCCTGTAAAGCCATATGATGGGCGCATTTGCGATGTAGCGGCGAAACTGAACTCAGGCGATTGGACAGTACATGCGTATCCACCGTTTCATGCGTATCAGCCTTCTGGCCCTGGCTGCGGCGATGGCATCGGCCTCGCCTCTTTTCCCCAGCCAAACAGTACAGGCGATTGCGGCACCGAAGGTTTCCGGCCTTGCCGTTCAGGCCGCGAAACTGGCCCTCAAAGGTGATTTCGTGGCAGCTGGCCAGATGGCCCAGCGCTCTGGCGATGCGGCGGCCATCAAGCTTGTCGAACTGATTTATCTCCGCGATCATCCCAATGATGCCGGCTACCAGCGCATCATGGCCTTCCTCGAGGCAGCGCCCAACTGGCCGCTGACCGAATCGCTGATGAAGCGCGCCGAGCGTTCGCTCTATGTGAACAACGAATCCCCCGACCTTACTCTTTCCCATTTCTCCAAGCGCCAGCCTGTCACGGCGGAAGGCTCGCTCGCACTGGCGCGCGCACTGCTGGCCAATGGCGACAAGGAGACGGCGCGGAAATATGTCCAGAAAGTCTGGTATGATGCCGGCATCGATGCCAAGCTCGAAAGCGCCGCGAACGGAGAATTCGGCGGGCTTCTCACCCCCGACGATCACAAGAAGCGCTTGTGGCGGCTGGTCTATGCGCAGGAAACCAATGCGGCGATCCGCGCGGCCAAGAGGCTTTCGGGCGAGTACCAGAAGGCTGCCGCCGTAGCCCAGAAGCTGCTGCGCGGTGAAAAGGGTGCGGAAAAGAGCTATTCGGCCTTGCCGTCCTCCATGCGCGAGGCTGCGGGCATGAAATATGCCCTCACGCGCTTCTACCGCAAGAACGAGAGCTACTCGAAAGCGCGCACCATTCTGGCAGGCATTCCGGGCGATCCCGCAGCCATGGGCGATCCGGATGCCTGGTGGACGGAGCGCCGCATTATCGCACGCCATTCCGTGGGTGTGAAGAACCGCGGCAACGCCAAGGCCGCCTATCAGATTTCCAGGAACCACGGTTTCACCAAGGGCGAGCAGGCCCTTGAGGGCGAGTTCCTCGCGGGCTGGATCGCGCTCCGCTACCTGAAGGAGCCGGGCATCGCGCTGAAGCACTTCGGCAAGCTTGGCGAGATTGCGGAATCACGCACCGAGAAGGCGCGAGCCGGTTACTGGAGCGGCCGCGCGCTCGAGGCGCTTGGGCAGAAGGGTGAGGCAAAGGCCGCCTACAAGCGGGCCTCGCAGTATACGACGATCTATTATGGCCAGCTGGCCCGCGAGAAAATCGGCCTCGGCAAGGTGCCTGAAGAAATCCAGAGCGGGGAAGCCTCATCCGCGGCGCGTGCCAAGATCGACAAGGACGAAGCGGTGCGCGCCTTCAAGATGGTGGCGGAAGCCGGCGGCAAGAGCGAGCTCCACATGTTCCTGTGGGCCTTCGCCAACCGCTTCGACACGGCGGATGAGATGAACGCCGTCGCCAGCCTCGCATGGGATGAAGGCGGCGCGACAATGGCCGTGCGCCTCGCCAAGGCGGCAGGTGCGCGCAATATCGATATCGACTCCTGGGGCTATCCGGTCCGGGCACTTCCCGACTGGAAGCAGATCGGAAGGCCGGTGGAGAAGTCACTCGTTTTCGCGCTTGCCCGGCAGGAGAGCGAATTCAACCCGACGGCGGGTAGCAAGGTCGGGGCGCAAGGCCTCATGCAGATCATGCCCGCGACTGGCAAGATCATCGCCAAGCAGCATGGCGTGAAGCATGAGACATCGATGCTCACTGGCAACCCGGCGCATAATGTGAAGCTGGGTGCTGCGCATCTTGGCGATCTCATCGACAATTTCGGCGGCTCCTATGTGCTGACACTGGTAGCTTACAATGCCGGCCCACGGCGCTCGAAGGAGTGGGTTGCCGAGTATGGCGACCTCCGAACCGGCGAGGCTGATGCCATCGACTGGGTGGAATCGATTCCCTTTCAGGAGACCCGGCAATATGTGCAGAAGGTGATGCAGAATCTTCACATCTACCGTTCGCGCCTTGCACCCAAGACGGTGCGGCCGATGACGGCAGACCTGGCGCGCGGCTCCACCACCGACAGCATCAGCGTAAGCTCGACGTCGGCGCCTGCGCCAGAGCAGGAAGCGGCCGCAGCGGAACCTGGTGTGAAATGTGCAAAGGCCTCCATCGCCGCGCTTTTGTCGTCCTGCGACTGAGCGATCTTGTCTTTCTCTGAGCATTTCTTCGATGCGGCTGACGGCGTGCGGCTTTATGCACGCGACTATGCCGGCCCGGACAAGCGTCTGACACCGGTCGTCTGCCTGCCGGGGCTGACGCGCAATGCCAAAGATTTCGACACGGTTGCACCAAGGCTTGCGCAGGCACGCCGCATGATCTGCCCGGATTTCCGGGGCCGTGGAAAATCTGCCCATGCCGATCCCGCGACCTATCGGCCAGATCAGGAGCTTGCCGATACGCTGCAGCTGCTCGACATGCTGGGGGTGCGGCGCTTTGCGATCATCGGCACTTCGCGTGGCGGCATCGTTGCGATGGTCATGGCGGCAAAGGCCCTGGACCGGCTGGCCGGTGTGGCTTTCAACGACATCGGCCCGAGGATCGAAAAGGCCGGATTGATCCGTATACGGAGCTATCTCGGAAGCGACCCGCAGTTCGGCAGCTGGGCGCAAGCCGTTGACGCTCTGAAAGCCACCAACCCCGGCTTTCATTCACTTGATGACGCCGAATGGCTGGCCTTCGCGCGCCGCGTTTTCCGCGATGAGAATGGC
>JBKJQU010000048.1:0-3755 GCA_046594995.1 Aestuariivirga sp. | reverse complement strand
GCATCTATGACAAGCTTGACAAGAGCAAGCTGCCGAGTTGGAAGAACCTCGATCCGGAAGTGCTGCGAATCCTTGCTGGATGGGATCCTGGCAATGAATATGCCATTCCCTATTTTTGGGGCTCGGTTGGCATATTGATTGCCGGGGTCCCATCCGGCAAGTATGCGCAGCACCTCCGGGTCGAGGTTCTTCCAGCCTGGAAGCTTGCTCTTGTCGAGCTTGTCATAGATGCCGGCCTTGATGAAATTTGGGAGTGAAAGACCCGCCATGTCGACGACATCATAGCCCGTCGAGCCCGCCAGCATCTTGGCCTGCATCTCTTCAGCGGAACTATAGGTGTCATAGGTGACGGCAATGCCGGTGGCCGACTGGAAATCCTCGATCGTCGTCTCGCCGATGTAATCGGCCCAGTTGTAAACGTTCAGCACCGCATCCTGGGCACGGGCGCGCTTCACGAACGGCATTGCCAGCGTGGCTACGCCCGCCATGGCGCCCAAGGCATGCCGTCTTGAAATAGTCATGGCCGTTTCTCCCTGTTGTGTTCTTCCGCCCAAGGACAAAGTTGTTGCCGGACAAGGCTCGATGTCAAGCGGCGGTTTCAACGGGGCTCTTGCCGCCCCGCAGCAAGGTGGCGTTCAGCGATGCCATGGCGTCCTCCGGTGGCCGTTCGATGACGGTCGCGACAGGCAGCACGGCGCGAATATGGTCGTGATGGCTCTTCACGCCGCGCTCGAGATCGGACAGATGGAAATTCTCGAACGCGGAAGATTTCATCGACTCGTTGGACCAGATCGAAAGCTGAATGTCTTCCCTGTAGGTCGCCCGGTCTATGCGCTTCGCAAGGTAACGCGCCACGCGCTGCACGCGGTCCTCCTGAGTCCGGCGGTAAACGCCGCCCCTGATCAGCGTGGAACCGATGCCTAGCGGAAATTCCTGGTAGAACTGAACCGTCTCCGGCGTCACCGCCAGAACGGCATTCGGAAACAGTCCGTAGTAACCCCAGAGTTCGCGCTTGTCCTCGGGAAGCCAGCGCTGCTCGCGCGCAACCTTCACATAGTTCCGAACGCTCCAGCAGCGACCTGCATAGGCGGTAAAGCGGCCGAGCGAGCGGCTCACGCCCCCTTCATATGGCTGGTCGAAGTAATTCGCGCCATAAAGGTCTTGCAATGCGGGATGCGCCATCGGCACATGATAGCCCTCGTTGTCCACATCGCGGACGGACTTCCAGTTCACGGGAAGCACCACTTCGTTGAACGATCCGGTGGGAACGATGTCTTCGAGGCGGTAGTCGCCAAGTTCCGGCGCATAGGCACTCATCAACTCCGCCACGCTCTTCTGCGGCCCCGCCATGAAGCGGATGAAGATGAAGCCGTTCCAGATCTCGGTTTCGATCGGCTTCAGCCCGTACTCCGTCTTGTCGAGTTCTCCGAAACTCTGCGGCCTCGCGGCACCCCGCAGCGTGCCGTCAAAATTGTAAACCCAGCCATGGAAGGGGCACACCAGCGCGTTCTTGCAGCGGCCCTGCTTTTCGGCAGCAACGCGTGATCCGCGGTGACGGCACAGGTTGTGGAAAGCGCGCACGATGCCGTCATCGCCACGCATGACGACTGCGCGCTCATCCACGACATCGACAGTGAAGAATTCGCCCGGACTTGCAATATTGCTCACATGGCCCGCGAGTTGCCAGTGCTTGCGGAACAGTTCCTGCCTTTCCAGTTCAAGCATTGCCGGGCTGTGGTAGGTCCATGCCGGAAGCCCGCGCCGGTCCCAGTCATTCGCCCTGTCGCGAAGCGATGCTGCACGTTTGTCCATTTTGCCCTCCATCACCCCAATTGGCTCCGCACCCATTGCTGGAAGCGGTAGACATCGAATTCCTGCGGCATCAACCGGCCGGCCTTGAACGCCGATGACTTGAGGCCACGCTGATTGATTTCGCTCGCCGCGCTGTCCTCGGCAACCACGGTCGCTGCAAAGCGGGTCACGTTGTCGAGGTCGAAGCCGGGCGCTTCGAGCGTCTCGCGCGGGAAAAGCCACTCGATGCAAAGCTCGGTGCACTCTGGCCCAAGTGGCCGCAGCGAAACCGTTCGCGCGTAGTCGACATGCGCCACCACATACATGGTGGGCCACAACGTCACGAAGGTCTGGCCCGCGCCGCGCTGCGCCTGGGTCAGCCCCTTGAACTCCGGTCCGCTGGGTTCGCCTGTCATGGTCCATGTCCGGGCGGCAGGCTTCAGGCTGCCGTATTCTCGGGCTGTTCCCGGCTGCCAGTCAGGCGACTCGTTCTGGTCCATCAGGCCCTTGCCATAGATCGGCACCATATCGCACAGCATCGGGTGGACACCGGGACAATGCAGGCATTCATTGTAGTTTTCCCAGAAGATCTTCCAGTTGCAGGCGATCTCCTTGCGCATCGTGTAACCGGTGACGAGTTCAGCCATCGGCCAGTTGTCGAGCGCGCGGGCACCTGCATCGGGTGCGGCCTCGAACGGCGGAGGATCATCGGCTAGGCAGACAAAGATGAAGCCGTTCCACTCCCTCACCTGCACTTTCAGCAGGCCATGATCTTCCTTGCGGAAATCCGGCGTGGGTGAAGCATAGGGCACGCGCACCAGCCTGCCCTGCAGGTCATAGGACCATTCATGATAGGGGCATGAGATAAGCCGTGACTTCAGGCGCGTGTCATCGGCTTGGCAAAGCTCTGCGCCGCGATGCCGGCAGGTGTTGTGAAAACAGCTTATTGCGCCATTTGTATCCTTCAGGATGATCAGGTTTTGCCCGGCCACCGCCAGCCTGCGGACGATGAGCGGTTGGAGATCATTCACACGCCCTGCATAGATCCAGTTCACCGCCCAGATCGCCTTCAAATCACGATCATGATGGGCCGCATCGAAATACCAGCTGGCGGGCAGAGATTCCGGGCAATGATCGAGCAGCGGCGAGGAGCTTGGCAGCAGGCTGACCTCATTCATGGCGATGGTCCTTCAAACACTGTGGCCGGATCCGCCGTCATCAAATCTTCACTTGATTTTGACTGAAGTGTCAATCAAAATGCGCGGATGGATCGGGGGATCCTGCACGTTCTTCCAAATCAGCGGAAGACTACCTAATAGAGTGGAATGGACACAACAACATCCGCTCCATCACGCAAGGCCAGCCGCGAACACCGGCGTCACCAGCTGATCGAGGCGACGATCGCAACGATCTCGGCGAAAGGCTATGCCCAGACCACTCTGACTGATGTGGCGGTAAAGGCAGGCGTCTCGCATGGGCTGGTGAATTTCCATTTCCAGTCAAAGGAAAAGCTGCTCTCCGAAACCTTGCTGTTCATGGCGGAGGAATATCGCCAGAACTGGATGGCAGCACTTGCCAATGCGCCGAAGGACCCGGCTTCGCAGCTCAACGCGCTCATCCTCTCGGACTTCAACGAAACGATCAGCACGCCGGACCGGCTTGCCGCATGGTGCGCCTTCTGGGGCGAGGCGCAAAGCCGCCCGGTCTACCAGGACCAGTGCGGCGGCAATGACCGGGAACAAATCGCCGTCATCGAGGCAATCTGCGAGCGCCTCATCGATGAGGGCGGTTACGCAATAGATGCCAGGCGCGCCGCGCGGTTGTTGCGCACATCCAGCGAAGGCTTGTGGCTCGATCTCATGTTCACGATCGATCCCTGCACGCGGGAGGAAGCTCTCACAATGATGTATTTCTGCGCCGCGGCCCTGTTCCCGAAGCACTTCGATATCAACGGCCCCATCAGG
>JBKJQU010000334.1:0-19703 GCA_046594995.1 Aestuariivirga sp. | reverse complement strand
CCACCATCATGGCTTATGCTGAGTATGATGGTGGGGCCTGCACCATTGCTCCATGTGGCGGAGAAAGCCGTGGGCATTCCGCCCGAGCCTTCTTCCACCGTGAAGCCTTCGGCGCGCAGCCGTTTCACATACCATTCCGCCGAGCGGTATTCGCGCCATGCGGTTTCCGCCAGATGCCAGATGTGGGAATTCCACGCCGACCATTCGGGATGCATCTTCTCCACCCATTCAAAGGCGGAGGCTTTGGCGTCTGTCATGTCATGGCCTCGATCAATCTCTTTGCTGCACGTTTCAAGTCATCATCGCTGAAGCCCGCGAAGCTCAGCAGCAAGCCTTGCGCATGTTTCCGGCCCGCATAGTGGCTCGACAGGGATTGCGCCTCGATGCCGCGCGCGGCCAGCCTGTCGACCATTGCCTCATCACCTGATTCAGAGGGCAGGTGCAGCAGGAACATCAGACCAGCGGGCGAGGCATCTATCCGGTAGAGCTTTCCGTCTCCGGGCTTCAGCGCCTCGATCAACACACGGCGGCGCGCGGCATAGATGCGGCGCATGCGGCGGATGTGAATGGCGAAGGCGCCGGATGCCATGAACTCGGCAAGGGCGGGCTGGGCCATCAGCGAGGGCGGGGCACCGTGCGAAAGCCGCTCGGTCCGGAAGCGCTCGACCAGTGCTTTTGGCACCACGACATACCCAAGCCTGATGATAGGGGAGAATACCTTGGAGAAGGTGCCGGTGTAAATCACACGCGCGCGCTTATCGAGACTCATCAAGGCGGGCAACGGGCGGCCAACATAGCGATACTCGCTGTCGTAATCATCCTCGATCACGATCGCGTCCGCTTCCGCCGCCCAGTCCAGCAACTCGAGGCGGCGGGCGAGCGGCATGGTAACGCCGGTCGGATATTGCCGTGCAGGCGTCACGAAGGCGGCGCGCGCATCGCCCGCCTTGTCGATGCCACGCGCCACCACAAGGCCTTCCTCATCGACCGGCACCGGAACAACGTTCACGCCGCCCAGCGAGAAGATGCGCCGCGCTGTCGGGTAGCCCGGTTCCTCGAACCATACCTTGTCGCCATCGCTCAGCACGGCGCGGCCGATGAGGTCGAAGGCATCGAGGCCTCCGGCCGTGACGATCACCTGATCGGGGGCGCAGGAGATGCCGCGCCATTCGAACAGGTGGCTTGCAATCGCCTCGCGCAGCGGCATCCAGCCGAAGGGATCATTGTGCTCCAACAAAGTAACCGGCGGATTGCGCCAGAACCGCCCCAGGAGCCTTCCCCAGTCATCATGCGGGAAGTTCTCCCAGTCGACGAGGCCAGAGCGAAACGGCCGCGCAGGCTCACGCTTTACGTTGAAGCGAGGCGTTGAGGTTTTAGCCGGACGATCAGGTGCGGACGTGAGGAGCGACTCAGGCAGTTCGGCTGCAACGCGCGTGCCGGAGCCTGAGCGCGTTTCAAGATAGCCCTCGCTCAACAATTGCTCGTAGGCTTCCACCACCGTGGCACGGGCGACGTTCAGTTCCTCCGACAAGGCGCGCGTCGAGGGCAGCTTCGTCTGCGGCTTCAACCGGCCAGACAGCACAAGGGCGCGCACCTGCCGGGCGATCTGCGACTGGATGGGCTCGCGGTCATCGCGATCGATGCCGATCTCGCTTGCCGATGTTCCGAGAAGTGGACTGCTCATTGGGGTCAGACTTGGTCCTTTCGGATAGACCATATCGCAGCCATGTGTGAACCGCAAACAGGAGTGAAAGATGACCGACGCGCCCACCGAACGGACCCGTGTAAAGCGGCTGCACAAGCGCGCCAAGTACGACGAGGAAACGGTCCATGGCATCCTCGATGCCACACCCATTTGCAATGTGGGCTACGTGTTCAATAGCGCACCCTATGTGACGCCGACCTTGCAATGGCGCGAGGGTGATCGAGTTTATTGGCATGGTTCATCGGCCAGCCGCATGCTGGAAACATGCGAAGATGCGCAGGTCTGCCTTTCGGTTTCGATCATCGACGGCTTCGTCATGGCGCGGTCCGCCTTCAACCACAGCTGCAACTATCGCTCGGTCATGGTGTTCGGCACGGCGATTAAGGTGACGGACCCGGCAGAAAAGGAAGCACGCTTGAGGACTTTCACCGAGCAGTTGTGGCCCGGCCGATGGGATGCACTGCGCCCGGTGACGGCCAAGGAAATCAAGGCGACGACGGTCCTGTCGATGCCGCTCGACGAGGCATCGGCGAAGGTGAGAACGGGACCGCCGGGCGATGACGAGGAGGATTATGCGCTTCCGATCTGGGCGGGCGTCATTCCAGTGCGCCAGCAGATGCTTGCTCCAACCGACGACCCGCGCCTCATCCCCGGGCTGAAACCGCCGCAGCACAGTAACGACTTCAAGATTGGCTAGGCGGTCTTCCTGACCAGATCGACCATGTAGGCGGCAGACCAGCCAAAGGTGAGGAAGCCGTTTGCAGCGGTGAGGCCGGAGAGGATCCGCCAGTCATGTCCAAGCGTGATGTCTCCGAAGCCAACAGTTGTGAAAGACACCAGCGAGAAATAGAGCGCTGGTTCAAACTCGGTAATTGCTCCGACGAGCATGAAGACGATCGCCCAGATCCAGACATTGATGGTGTGGACGAGGAGAATATAAAGAACACCGATGATGATTGCGCCGGTGTTGGCGAAGCGATGAAGGGTCTTGCGGAGAAATCGGATGATCGTTTCGAAACGATGCGACAGCAGGTTGAACATCTCCGCCTGCACCGCAACGGTGAGCGCGATGACGAGCGTGCCGATCGCAAGCTGGTGGATCATCGGTCTTCGACTTCGACGCGGAGAATGCGGCCTTCATCGTTGAAGGTCACCGTCTCGCGGCCCTGCCGTTCATACACAGATCCCGTTGCCTTCGATGTGGCCTTGAGCCTCCAGTCGGCACGCGCGGTGTGTGTGCCAATGGCCACGAATGCGTCATCCACGGCAATCTGGTCGGGGTACTGCGCGAAATAGGCATCGAAGGCTTCGATGATGCTGACGCGGCCGATGATGAGCCCGCCGACACCCGGCGACTGATAGGTCGCTGTTTCCGCGAACATCAGCAGCATGATCTTCGGGTCATAGCGGTTCAGCGCGTCGTGATAGCGCTGCACCAGTTCCACGGGGTCGATGACCATCGTCTATTTCCCGAGTTCGCCCATGATCCGCACCCAGCTCCTGATGCCGCGCTGAAAGCTCGAGAGATTGTATTTCTCGTTGGGGCTGTGGATGGCGTCGTCGTTGAGGCCGAAGCCCACCAGCACGCTGTCCATGCCGAGAATGTCTTTGAAGGAGCGGCAGATCGGAATCGATCCGCCGGAGCCCATCAGCACGGCATCGCGCCTGAACTCGTCTTTGAGTGCACGGGCGGACTTGGCGATCCAGGGATTGTCCTCGGGAATTTCAGTCGCGGGACTGCCGCCGCCGCGGCCCGAGAATTCCACCTTGCAGTCCTTCGGAATCAGGCCCTTCACATGCTTCTGGAAAGCCTTCAGGATCTTGTCCGGATTCTGCTTGCCGACGAGGCGGAAGGTGAATTTCGCATGCGCTCTGGATGGCAGAACGGTCTTGGTGCCGACACCCGTATAGCCACCCCAGATGCCGTTCACTTCCGCCGTGGGCCGCGCCCAGATCTGCTCCAGAACGCTTTTGCCCTTCTCGCCCGCAGGCTCTTTCAAGCCAACTTCCTTGAGGAACTTCGCATCCGAGAACTTCAGAGATTGCCACTGCTTCTTCGTGGTTTTCGGCAGGTCGGCGACGCCCTCATAGAAGCCGGGGATCGTCACCTTGCCGTTCCTGTCGTGCAGCGATGCGATCACCTTGCTCAGGACACGGATGGGGTTCATGGCAGGCCCGCCATACATGCCGGAATGCAGGTCGATTCTGGGCCCGACAATGGTGATTTCCTCATGCACGAGGCCGCGCAGCCTCGTGGTGATGGCCGGGGTCTTCGCATCCCACATGTTGGTGTCGCAGACGAAGGCGGCATCGCAGGCTAGCTCTTTCTGATTGGCCTTCAGGAACGGCACGAGCGAGGGCGAGCCCGACTCCTCCTCGCCTTCGATGAGGAACGTGGCCTTTACGGGCAGCGTGCCGGTTGTCTTGATCCAGGCGCGCGCGGCCTCTACGAAAGTCATGAACTGGCCCTTGTCGTCCGCCGTGCCACGACCGTACATGCGCTCCACACCGTCGGCGCCCTTCTTCAGCGTAGGCTCGAAAGGCGGCGTTTTCCACAGTTCCAGCGGATCGGCGGGCTGCACGTCATAGTGGCCATAGAACAGCAGATGCGGCGTCGACTTCGTGGCGCCCTTGGGCGTGTAATGCGCGACCACCATAGGGCGGCCCGGCGTCTCGCGGACCTTGGCTTTGAAGCCCAGCGCGTTCAAGTCATCGACAATGGCTTGTGCGGCCTTCTCGCAATCACTCTTGTGCGCGGGATCGGTCGAGATCGAGGGGATGCGGACGAGCGAGAACAGCCGCTCGAGACTGTTGCCGAAATCGCCATCGGCGGCGGCAAGAACTGCGTTCAGATCGGTCATGGTCATTCTCTTTCGGCGAGTTGTGCGATGATGCGGGCCCAGCTGCGGATGCCCTTGTGAAAACATTCGACGTCGTATTTTTCGTTCGGCGAATGGACGCTGTCGCTATCGCGGGCAAAGCCCACAAGCAGGCTGTCCACCTTCAGGTATTTCTTGAAAGCCTCGACCACGGGGATCGAGCCACCGCCGCCAATCAGGTGCGGCGCCCTGCCCCATTCGTTCTTCAATGCCACCTTCGCTGCGGCGATCCACGGCGTGTCTTCCGCCACGCTGATGCCGGCCGAATCTCCTCCGCCATCCACAAAGCTTGCTTTGCAGTCCTTCGGCAGTTTCGATTTCACGAAATTGCGGAAGGCCTTGCGCACGTGCTTCGGGTTCTGGCCCTCGACCAACCGGAAGGTGAGCTTGGCGGTCGCTTTCGCCGGAAGCACCGTCTTGCTGCCGGGGCCGCGATAGCCGCCACAGATGCCGTTCACTTCCGCCGTGGGCCGTGCCCAGATCTGCTCAAGCACCGAATATGCATGCTCACCCGCTGGAACAGACAGGCCGACATCGGCAAGGAATTTCTTCGCCGGAAACCGGAGTTTCTCCCATTGCTTTCGAACGGCAGGCGGGACCGGCTTCACGCCGTCATAGAAGCCGGGGATGGTCACGCGGCCCTTGGCATCATGGATGGAGGCCAGGATGCGGCTCAGCACCTTGATCGGGTTGACCGCAGCACCGCCATAGTAACCGGAATGGAGATCGATGCGGGGACCGGTGATCGTCACCTCGTCGCCGATGCAGCCGCGAAGCCTTGTCCTGATGGCGGGTGTCTGGTCATCCCACAGGTCGGTGTCGCAGATGAATGCAGCATCGACATCGAATTCGGCGGCATTCTCCTTCAGGAACCGTTCCAGATGGGTGGAGTCGCCCTCCTCGTCGCCCTCGATCAGCACGGTGAGCCGAAACGGCAGCGATCCGTGCACGGAGAGCCAGTTCCGGCTGGCTTCGAGAAAGGTCATCAATTGGCCCTTGTCGTCGCAAGCTCCTCGGGCAAAAATGCTATTCTTGCCGTTCTTCCCGTTCCGGATCTGCGGCTCGAAGGGTTGCGAGTCCCACAATTCCACGGGGTCCGCAGGCTGAACATCATAGTGACCATAGAAGAGGATATGGGGCGTGATCGACCCACAGCCCTCGGGCGCATATCTGCCAGCCACCACAGGTTGCCCCGTGGTCTCGCGCAGACCTGCCTCAAACCCCATGCCGCGCAGGCGTTCCACCAGCCAGTTTGCGGCATTCCGGCAGTCGGCGTCGTGTTTCGGGTCCGTTGCGACGGTGGGAAACCGCAAAAACTCGAAGAGGCTGGCAAGACTTTGAGGGAATTGTTGATCTATTTGCGCGAGAACAGTGCCGGGATGGACCAAGATTTCACCATTAGGCCAAAGGGCCTGAATCACGTGCACTCTCTCACGGCGCGGGCATCTGCGGCAAGGGCATCGGCATGAGCATAGCAGCCTCTCAATTCCAGCTTTCCCGTGACAGCCTTCAGGCCAGGGCGCCTTCCGCTGGCCTCCGCCGTTTCCGCCGCCGCGGATACCAACGCTTTCTTGCCTTCATGGCGGGCATGGACCTGGCCTTCATGTGGAAGCGCCGCTGGTTCGTCATCACCATGATCCTGGGGTTTGCGCTGATGGCGGCACCCACGCCTTCAGGCCTCACGCATGAGGGACAGATTGTTCTCGTCATGTCGCTGATGGCGACCATGCTGTTCATCACGGAAGCCGTGCCTCTTCCCACCGTGCCGCTTCTCATCATCGTTGGGGAAGTGGTGCTGCTGCGTGTCGATGCGACCGAAGTGGCACAGAGCCTGATGACGGACTCGGTTCTCTTCATCATGGGTTCGCTCATGCTGGCGGTGGCCATCGTCAAACAGCGGCTTGACAAGCGCATCGCGTGGTGGATCGTCAGGATGACGGGCACCAATGTCTACTGGATCAGCTTCGGCATCACCTGCGTTTGCGGCATTCTGGCCGCCTTCATCGGCGAACACACGGTGGCGGCCATGATGCTGCCCGTGGGCGTCACGCTCATCACGCTGACCTCGAATGATCCGAAGAAGGTGCATAACCTCGCAGCCGTCATCCTGTTTTCCATTTCCTACGGATGCTCGATCGCGGGCGTGGCGACACCATCTGGCGGTGCGCGCAATGCCATCATCATCAGCTACTGGAAGGACTTCTTCTACAACCCGCTCGATCCTTCCACGCAGCGCTTTCTGATGGATTACGTGCAATGGGCGATGTACGCGTTCCCCATGTTCCTGCTGCGGCTGCCCATCGTCGCGGCATTGCTGATCTATACCTTCAAGCCCGAAGTGACCGACATGTCGCGGGCCGTCAGCAGGCTCCGCACGCAGGTTTCGATGCAGGGGCCGATGCGCGCATCCGACTGGCTTACCATCCTGATCTTTGCGCTCACCATCGCCGGCTGGATCATCTATTCGAGCGAACTGGGCCTCGGCGTCATCGCCATCGGCGGTGCGGCGGCGTTCCTCGTGTTCGGGCTGGTGCGCTGGGAAGATATCAACAGCGGCGTGAACTGGGGCGTGGTGCTGCTCTATGCGGCGGCGATTTCGCTCGGCGTCGAGATGAAATCGACGGGCGCTGCCGAATGGGTAGCGGGCAGCGTGTTCGAAGTGATGACCGCGCTGGGCGCTGGCCGCGATCTCGGCTTCAACACGGCGATCTCGATCCTCACCATTGCGGTTTCCAATACCATGACGGCGGGTGCCGCTGTGGCGGTGCTGGCGCCGGTTGTGCTGAAAACGGCTGTGGCGGCAGGAGAGGACCCGATCAGCGCCGGCTTCATCACGGCGATTTCTTCGGCCTTCGGCTATCTCACGCCCGCCGCGCAGCCGGCCTTCACCATCATTTATGCCTCGGGCTACCTGAAGGGAGCGGACTTCTTCAAGATCGGCATTCGCATGATGGCGATCTCGTTTGTGGTGCTTCTCGCTATCTCCGTGCTGTACTGGCCATTCCTGCGGCCGTAGGATTTACCGGCATGGCATTCAAACGCTCGATACTCTCAGACCGGCAGGAAGCAGCCGTTCAGAAGACGCTGCAGAACCTCCGTGCGCAGCGGCGAAACCGCTTCCGCATCCTCGCCTGCATCGACGGCACCGACGAGGCCTTCGTCACCGTGCGGTTCGGCGCCCGCTTCAGTGCACAGAACAATTGCGATCTGATCGTGCTGTTCGTGCGGCCCATCGACCAGGGTCTCCATTCGGGCGGATTGCAAGTCAGGCTGGCGCGCCAGAACATGCTGGAAGCCGGTTTCGAGATCCCGGGCGTGCGGCACCTGAAGCGGGCACTCGAAATCCTGAAGGAAGAAGGCATCGACGTGTCGGGCTGGGAAGACGAAGCGCAGCATCACGATGCGTGGGGCGACCCCGCAGGCGACAACAAGGTGGAATACCGCAGCCCGGAGGGGCGCAGCGTCGTTTTGAAGCTCAAGACCGCGCCCGACGTAGCTCATGGCATTCTCGACCAGTATGAGCTTGGGCCTTACAATCTCATCATCATGGGCGAGCCTTCGCGCTGGCGCGGCGAGTTGATGTCCTTCTTCGACTCAGGCGTCGTCCAGACCGTTGCCACCATGGCGCCCTGTTCGGTGCTGGTGGCCCGTCAGAGCAACGATAAGACCGGCTTCTTCATCTGCACCGACGGCACGTCGCGCTCGATGCAGGCCGTTCGGCGCTCCGCCGTGCTGGCGCATGTGACGGGAGAACCGATCACGCTGTTTTCGGTGGCCGACAGCCAGGCCGGAAAGGGCGCGGCGGAGGAAGCCGTCGCCAATGCGAAGGCACTTCTGAAGGCCATGAAGGTTCCGGTGGCGGATACGCGCGTGGCAGTCGGCAATGCTGTTGAAGAAATCGTCGAGTCCGGATCGCTCTACCGGGTGATTGTTGTCACCGATGAGGGACGTTCACGGCTGCAGCGACTGATCAGAGGCTCTACGGCGACGGAAGTTGTACGCAAGGCCCGCACCAGCGTTCTAGATGTGAGATAGACAAGGGGCCTGCGCGGCTTTACGGCGCTTGCGATTCACACCATGTGCCTGCCCAAGTTTAATCATGTTTCCTGTGCAGATTTATTCAATTGATTTCGGGGGATGGCGCGGTGACGAAGGAATTCAAACTCTACTGCTTTGGTGAATCGGGCAATGCCTACAAGGCGGCGCTGATGCTTGAACTTTGCAGGCTTAACTGGGAGCCAGTGAAAGTCGATTTCTTTAACGGCGAAACGCGATCACCCGAATACCGCTCGGATGTGAACGAGATGGGCGAAGCGCCGGTGCTGCAACATGGCGCCGTGAAGCTCACGCAATCGGGCGTCATTCTCGATTATCTGGCAGAGATCACCCGCAAGTTCGGACCAAAGAGCGATGACGAGCGCCGCGAAATCTGGCGCTGGATCCTGTTCGACAATCACAAGTTCACAGCAAACTTCGCAACGCTGCGCTTCCTTGTCCAGTTTGCAAATACGGGCGAAACGGCCGTCACGGAATTCCTGCGTGCGCGCTGCGTGAATGCGCTGAAAGTGGCAGATGCCCATCTGGCGGGCACGCCATTCATGATCGGCAAGCGCGCCACGATCGCCGACCTCTCGATGGCCGGATATCTGTTCTACGGCGAAGAACTCACCGTGCCACTCGACCCACATGTGAACGTGCTGAAGTGGCTGGACCGCATCAGGTCGCTGCCCGGCTGGAAGCATCCTTATGACCTGATGCCACGCGCCAGGGTCTGAACATGAAAATGGCCGGGTCATTCCCGGCCACCCCGTCATGAGTGTGCTGCTGGTCAGCCGCGCGCGGGCGCAATCGCATCGAGATATTCATCGAGATGTTCGAGGTTCTCGAAGCGCATCCAGCCCTCGTCGGTTTCCGCCTCGACGGTTCCGTCAGACAGGATGCGTGCGGGGCGTGCGCGGATGAGACGCTCTTCAATTACATAGAGCTGGCCTTCCTCAACGATGGGTCCTTCCTCGACCTCTTCAGCTTCAAGTTCGGGTTCAGCTTCGGGTTCCTCGGCATCAACCGCTCGCGCGGGTTCTGCCGCTTGCTCTTCCTGAGCCAAAGCCTCGAGCACAAGCTCAGGCTCGGAGGCCACCACGGCCCTGATTTCGGTTGCCAGGGTTTCGGACGGCTTCGGATCGAAAGCCTGCTCGATCTTCTGGCGGGCCTGTTCCAGCGCCTGGATCGTTTCCCTCACGGGCTCTGATACTTCAGGCAGGTCGCTGGAAGCCGCCGCTGATGCTGCTGAAGCCGGGGCGGCGACTGATGCTGCTGCGGCCGGTGCTGCCTGCTCGCTCATCCGGCGGCCGAATTCCGGAATGGTGGTCACGGGCGTTTCGATGCGCCGCGCATAGGCAGGCTCGCTTGCAGGTTCGGGCCGCTGCTCGATGGCATTGATTACGCCGCCAAGGCCGAGCGATAGGAAGCCGCCCACCAGCAATATCGCGGCGACTTCGGGCGTCAGCCCCCAGCCTACGACGGAGGCCGGAGACACGAACACCATCAGGCCGAGTGCTATGCCGAAAGCAATCAGCAATATCCCGGCAATCCACATCAGTTTCGACATCACGACCCCCATGGGCAGAAGTGATTCGCCCGCAGTTTTACAAGCCCCATAAAGACTGCGGGCATGGTTAATATTCCATCAATGGGATTTCAGTGGAAGTCTTTAGTTTTCCACCACAATCCGGGGCGCAGGGCGCGCCAGTCCCCCGCCCTGAAGCGATGCCCACACCTGACGCGCAATATCGCGGTAAATCGCAGCATGCATACTGTCCGGCAATGTTGCAACGATAGGTTGCCCAAGGTCGGAGCGAAGACGAACCTCCATATCGAGCGGAACTTCACCGAGGAAGGGCACCGAAAGCCGTTCGGCTTCCGCGCGCGCGCCGCCATGACCGAAGATTTCGTGGCGCTCTCCGCACTTGGTGCAAATGAAGTAGCTCATGTTCTCCACGATGCCGATCACCGGCACGTTCACCTTGCGAAACATGTTGAGGCCCTTGCGCGCATCGATGAGGGCAAGATCCTGCGGGGTCGATACGATGACGGCACCTGACAGGGGTGTCTGCTGGGCAAGCGTAAGCTGCGCATCACCCGTTCCAGGCGGCATGTCGATGATCATGACATCCGTTTCGCTCCATTCGGTCTCGCGCAGCAACTGGGTCAGGGCCGACATCACCATGGGCCCGCGCCAGATCATCGGCGTCTCTTCGGCCACCAGAAAGCCGATCGACATGATCTCGACGCCATAGCGCGACATGGGCTTCATCTTCTTGCCTTCGGCATCGGATGACTGCGGCTTTCCGGTCAGCCCGAAGAGCTTCGGCATCGACGGGCCGTAAACGTCGGCGTCGAGGATCGCAACGCGAAGTCCCAGTGCGTGGAGACCGAGCGCCAGATTGATGGCGGTCGTCGATTTGCCAACGCCACCCTTGCCGGAGGCAACGGCTACCAGATGCCTGATGCCGGGAACGGCGGTACCGCGCGTCTGGGCGGGGGCTGCGGTTGCAGCCGGAGCCTGCCGTTCGGCGGTAAGCGCGATCATCGCCTTCTCGACACCCGGAATGGCCAGCACGGCCTTTTCCACCGCACCCCGCAGAATTTCCATGGTCTTCATGTGCTGGGGCGAAGCGGTAAGTGCGAACATCACCGTGCCGCCCTGGATGGCGATATCGGAAACAAGCCCGGAGGAGACGACGTTGCCGCGGCCGTCGGGTGCGGCTATGCGCTTCAGCACCGAGAGTACGTCGTCCTGCGTGACCTTGGCCATTTCAAAGAATCCTTATGTGCCGCTGCCGTTTAGACCGGAGGGCCGCAAGCGGCAAGTTGCGAAGCCGTAAGGCGGGCGACCTTGCCCCTCAAGATGGGGAGAACATCTTCTTCAAACCAAGAATTTCGCCTTAACCATCCGCTGTTGCGCCAGGAGGGATGCGGCAGCGGTAAAACCGCAGGCTTCAGTCTCAGGCCGTCCCGCCATTTCCGCACGGCGGTATCTACAGAACCATCGAAATGCGATCCCATATGCCAGCGCATGGCATGGGCACCGAGGCAGATGACGAGTTCGATCTTCGGCATCAACGCCAGCACTTCCCTTCTCCAGGCAGGCGCACATTCGCGCCGGGGCGGCAGGTCAGCTCCTTTGGAGGTCAGTCCCGGAAAGCAGAAACCCATTGGAATGATTGCAAAGTTTTCCGGATCGTAGAAAGTTTCCGCATCAACGCCCAGCCATTGCCGCAGCCTGCCGCCGGAGGGATCGGTGAAAGGCTGCCCCGACGCATGCACCCTCGTTCCCGGTGCCTGTCCCGCAATCAGGACACGGGCGTTCGGCCCCATCTGCAGCACCGGGCGTGGCTCGTGCGGCAACGCCGGGCCCAATGGCTTGTCGCGGCAAATCTGACAACCCCTGATCCGGAGCAGGACATCATCGCCATTCATCGTCAACAATCTTCCTCAAAATTTAGCGGACAGCACAACGGGGCTTTAGACCTGTTCAGCTATCCTGATCGACAGAAATGCATGCGAGTGCATCCGGCTGGGAGTGTGGGACATGGGAACTGCCGAAACCGATTCACAGCGCATGGAGCGCTATAATTTCCTTGGCGACCCCAGCCTAGACCCCTCGCAAGACCAGCAGCTTGCCGCGGTGGAACCGAAGTTTCACGACTGGCAACACGAGCTGCTGGTGATGTTCCTCAGGAACCAGATCCGCGTCATGCCGGCCATGCCCGTCATGGCAGTGCTGCTCACGGTGACCTGCCTCCAGTGGGTGCCGTTGCCCTTGGCCTTCATGTGGTTCACATGCGCGGTCCTCAGCCTTGGCATCCAGATTTATCTCTGCCAGTCCTATTTCAAGCGAGAACGCACGCGGGAAGAACAGCGCGACTGGATCGGCATGCTGTCGGCCTCCGAACTCCTGATCGGCATGAGCTGGTGCCTGCCGCTGTTCCTGTTCTGGAATGGCGCCAACAGCATGCAGCAGATCTATCTCATCGCTTCCATCATGGCGGTGATCGCGGTGCGCCTGCTGGTCGTCAACAGCTTCATGCCGGTGCTGATCGCCGGCACGGGCGTCCTGACCATCGGAGTAGCGCTCCGCTGCGTCTTCGAGGCAGACCAGGTCTATCTCGCCCTCGCAGGTACGATCGTCGCACTCGAGGCCTTCTTCCTGCTCGTTGCCCGGAACCTTCAGGATACGGCCCGCGACATGTTGATCTTCCGTGCACAGAAAGACCAGCTCATCACCGATCTCCGGCGTGAAAAGGTCAAGGCCGAGGAAGAAAAGGCCAAGGCGGAAGAAGCCAATATGGCCAAGTCTGCCTTCCTTGCCACCATGAGCCACGAGTTGCGCACACCCTTGAATGCCATCATGGGCTTCTCGGAAGTCCTGAAGCGCGAAATGTTCGGACCCATGACGGTTCCGGTCTACAAGAACTACGCGGACGATATCCATCACTCAGGCCATTACCTGCTGGCCCTCATCAACGACATTCTCGATCTCTCGCGCATCGAGGCAGGCCGCCGCGATGTCCAGGAGGAGCCGCTGAGCGTGCTGGTGGCGGTCGAGGAAGTGAACCACCTGCTGCTGCTGCGGGCTGCCGAAAAGAATATCGACGTCGAGGTTCACGTTCCCGACAATCTGCCCAAGCTGATGGCGGACCGCCGGGCGCTGAACCAGATCCTGATCAACCTGCTGTCAAACGCAATCAAGTTCACCCCGTCCGGCGGGCGGGTGGAAATCTTCAGCGGCCGCACCGAAAAAGGCGGACTGTTCATCAGTGTCAAGGACAATGGCCCCGGCATTCCCCCGCATGAAATCGAGCAGGCTCTCAGCGCTTTCGCACGCGGCAGCTTCGCCACCAAGAAGGCCATCGACGGCGCGGGCCTGGGACTTCCCATCGTCAAGGGCCTGATGGACGTGCATGGCGGCGAAGTCTCGATCCGGAGCGGTGGCTCACCGGGCACCGAAGTGACAGTGACATTCCCGGAATGCCGCGTGCTCGGCGGACCCCGCGGCGAGGTGCTTGCCGCACCGACAATCTCTTCAGAAAGTCAGAGAAAGTTAATCGCGATTACAGGCTGACGTTACAAATCCGTCAGACGCGAAAGCTAAAAACGCCATGGCCAGAGGCTATTAATCTTTTCATCCTAGTCTGAAACCGAAATTTCCAGCTGGGATATCATGGCCGCCGCGAAGTCGATTACTCCCTCCTTTGCCCTGAAAGTGCTGGCTCCCAGCCTTTTTGCGGTGGGCAGCATGGCGCTTCTGCTTCTCTACATCGTCAATGGTATCTTTGATGAAACCAACCGCCTCGATACCACCCATTCGGAACGGCTCACGACGTCTGCGGTCACCTCGCTGACACACGGTCTCGAGACTGTTCTGTATGACAACGCGGTTGGGGACGATGCCGCGGCTAACGCCGGTTCAGCCGATATCAACACCGGCTGGATTGACGACACATGGGGCTTTGCCACCGGACTCGGCGTTTATGACGCCGTGTTCCTCGTCACCCCCGCTGGCGAGACACTCTATGCCGCCATGAACGGCAAACCGGTTCAGCAAAAGGCCGCGGACTACTTCGGCAGAGACATCGGAATCCTTCTCGACAAGGCCAGCGCAAGCAGCGTCAATGGCGGGACGACATCGGGGATCATCAAGACCGGGGCGAACTTGAACTCTGTTGCCGTCGCGCGGATCAGGTGGTCGTCGGAAAAACGAGACTCCTCAGCGACGGCACTCAACAGCCTGATCTTTTCCCGGCAAATCAGTTCAGAGGTGCTGGGTACGCTGGCACGACAGTTTGCGATAGAGGACCTCCACTTCGCCGCCGGCGATAGCAAGGCAAATCACAGCGTCGTGCCGGTCCTGTCGCCTTCCGGCACTTCCATCGGCAAGCTCACTTGGACGAGCCGCAGCCCCGGCAACATCGTCCGCGACAAGTTCAGCAAGGGCATTTCGATGCTCGTGATCATGTTCCTGTTCATGATCGCGGTGCTGCTCTATATGAGCTGGAAGGGTTTCAAGGAAGCTCACGACAGTCACCTCGATGCGGTGGCCGCATCGTTGCGGGATGATCTCACGGGCCTTGCCAACCGGCGCGAAATGCTCGCAGCCCTCACCCGCCATCTTGCTATCGCGCGTGCGCAGGGCAGCGAGCTTTCGGTGATCTATGCCGATCTCGATGGCTTCAAGGAAGTGAACGACTCCTATGGTCACGAAATCGGAGACATGCTGCTGAAGGCCGTTGCAGCAGGCTTTGCCTATATCGCCAAGGATGCTGAAATTGTGGCGCGCCTTGGCGGCGATGAATTCGCAATCATCATCACCGGGCCGGACAGCGCCACGCGCGCGCGCCACACCGCCGCAAGCATGATCGCCTTCCTCACAGAACCGATGGTGTTCGATGGACGCATCGCGTCTGTATCGGTCAGCGCCGGCATCGTCGATCTTGAGCAGGACAGTGCCGATGTCGAGGAAATCATCCGGCGCGCCGACGTTGCAATGTACAAGGCGAAATCGGAAGGCCGCAACTGCGTCTACATCTATCAGAAGTCGCTCGATTTCAAACGCGACGAAAACCGTGCCATCGCCATGCAGCTGCGCCAGCACATCGAGCGCCGCAGCCTCACCATTGTCTATCAGCCGATCGTGGATGCCCGCACCCGCAAAACAAGGGGTGTCGAGGCACTGGTGCGCTGGCCCAAGGGCACTCCTGTGCACTACACGCCGGACGTCTTCATCCCGGTGGCAGAAGAGTTCGGCCTCATCGAGGATCTCGGTTATTTCGTCCTGAGCGAAGCCTGCCGTCAGGCCGCGCAGTGGAAAGATATTTTCGTGGCGGTCAACGTCTCGCCGATCCAGTTCATGAACCCCAACTTCGGCGAACTTGTGCATGACACGCTGGTGAAGACGGGGCTCGATGCGAAGCGCCTTGAAATCGAGGTGACCGAAGGCTTCATCATCGACAATGCCGCACGCGCCAACACCATCATCAACCGCCTGCATGATATGCATGTGCGCGTGGCGCTCGACGATTTCGGCACGGGCTTCTCGTCCATCGGCCATCTCCGCCGCTTCAAGTTCGACAAGCTGAAGCTCGACCGCTCGATGGTGATCGACATCCTGCGCCAGCCCTCGGCACTGCGCCTGGTCCAGGGCACGATTGCCATGGCAGACGCACTGGGCCTCACCGTCGTTGCCGAGGGCATCGAGGATGAGAACCAGGTATCGGTGCTGCGCCTCGCCGGATGCAGCCAGTTCCAGGGCTTCCTGTTCTCGAAGCCGGTCGAGGCGCGCGAGATCGCCGCCTTCCTGCAGGACGGCCAACCGGCGGCACTCTCGGCCTAAGCCTCCTTGTTGCTGACGCCGGCCGACTGAAAAGTTGCCATGTTGTTGTGAAGATCGGCTGCGGCCTTCACGATGCCTGCAGCCATCGCGGCACCCGACCCTTCGCCCAGTCTCATGCCGAGATCGAGCAATGGCTCCTTGCCGATCTTCGCCAGAAGACGGCCATGCGCTGGCTCGGCAGAGCGATGGGCCGCCATGCAATGGTCCAGCGCATCGGGCCTGACGCAGTGGAGAACGGCGGCCGCGGCGGTTGCCACATAGCCATCGATCAACACCGGAATGCGCTGCAGCCGCGCGGCAAGGATGGCGCCCGTCATGGCCGCAAGCTCTCGTCCGCCCACGCGGCGAAGCACTTCGAGCGGATCCGAGAGATGCGCCCTGTGAAGCTCGACCGCGCGGCGCACGGCATCGGCCTTGCGTTTCACACCCTCGGCGTCGACACCGGTTCCGGGCCCAACCCACTCCTCGGGCGTTCCGCCAAAGAGTGCGTGTGAAATGGCTGCGGCAACGGTCGTGTTGCCGATTCCCATTTCGCCGATGCAAAGGAGATCGCAGCCTTCGGTGGCTTCCATGCCATAGGCCATCGTGGCGGCGCATTCTGCCTCTTCCAGCGCAGCCGTTTGCGTGATGTCCTTCGTCGGGTGTTCGAGCGCCAGTTCGAAGACCTTGAGCCCCAGTCCGAATGTCTTGCAGATCTGGTTCACGGCGGCGCCGTCGGCCTGGAAATTGGCCACCATCTGCTTCGTCACTTCCTGCGGGTAGGCGGCAACGCCTTGCGCCACCACGCCATGGTTTCCGGCGAAAACCGCCACGACCACGCGCTCCGCCTTGGGCGGATAGCTTGCCTGCCAGGCGGACAGCCACTCGGTGATGCCTTCTAGCTTTCCCAGCGCACCGGGAGGCTTGGTCAGTTGCGCTTCCCGCACCCGGCATGAATTGACCGACTCCGCGTCAGGGCCGGGGAGATCCTTAAGAAGGTTGCGGATATCGTCGAACGGCAATCCCGTTGGCGCGTTTGTCATTTGGGAATAAGGCTCCTATTTTTACGCAGCACGTCATCACAAGATTCGGGTCCAGCACGCAACATGAGCGACGGGTTTGAGCCTCACAGCGCATTCCGGGGAGGCTTTCGTCCCTTCGCGTCGTTCCTCGTCGCGTTGCGTTTTCTGACACGCCTGCCGGTTCCATTCGTGCGCACGCTCGATCCGCCGCCCTTGCGTGAGTCGATGGCCATGTTCCCGGTGGTCGGGGCACTGGTTGGGGCCATCACGGCATCGGCACTGAATATCGCCTATTTCGCGGGATTGCCTGAGTTGTTCTGCGCCGTCTTCGCGCTCGTCATCGCCGCGCTGGTCACCGGCGCATTCCATGAAGACGGACTGGCGGACGTTGCCGATGGTTTCTGGGGCGGGCACACACGCGAACAGCGCCTCGATATCATGAAGGATAGCCGTATCGGCAGTTATGGCACCTTGACGCTGTGCTTTGCGATCCTGGCCCGGGCCTCGCTTCTCACCGCGCTGCTCGACTTGCCGCCGCTGACGATACTCGTGCTGATGGCGGGCGCGGCGGCCTTTTCCCGCGCCATGATGGTCGATCTGATGTGGGCGACAAGGCCTGCCCGTTCCAGCGGCCTCTCGGTTCTCGCAGGCCAGCCAAGCCGGAATACGACGCTTATTGCCCTCGCAATCGGCGGAATCGGTGCGGGTTTTGGCGGAAGCATGGTGCTTTCGCCGCAGGCCGGCATCCTGGCGCTGGTGGCCGCCGGGCTGGCGCTGGCCATGCTCCGGGCGCTTGCCATGCGCAAGATCGGCGGGCAGACCGGTGACGTGTGCGGTGCCGGTCAGGTCCTGGCCGAGACTGCGATGATTGCGGTCTATACGGCAACGATCTCTTTACCCTGAAACACGAAGTGATGGCCGTCTTGATGCCGGCTTCAAATTCTTCACGCAAGGTTGCCCCACTTTTACAGGGGATGACACACATGCGCCGAACCTTGCTCGTTCTCATGGGTTTTGCCGCCGGTCTCACGATCGAAGCTGCGGTTTCCTCGTCTTCGGAAATCCCGGCACTGCGGCTGATGGCCATCACGGAACTGAAAGCCGATCAGGGCGGTCATTTCGTGACGGATGCCGACATCAATGGCCGTAGCGTGCGCGTTCTTGTCGATACCGGTGCCACCGTGGTGGCGCTCAGCTATGAAGACGCCAGCGACATTGGCTTGCGGCCCGGTAGCCTTGACTACGACGTGCCGGTTTCAACCGCCAATGGCATTGCCCAGGCCGCACGGGTGAAGCTGGATCAGGTTTCGATTGACGGGATTGAGGTCGAGGATGTCGAAGGCCTCGTGCTGCCGAAGGGCGCGCTGCGCGGTACGCTGCTGGGCATGAGCTTTCTTGGGCGGCTTGGCAGCTTCAGGATCGAGGACGGTGTTCTTTATCTCAAGGACTAGGCGTTTTTGAGCACCCAAGCGCCGTTTCCATCCATCGCCGCGCACATGCGCTGATTATCTATAATGCAATGAACGCCATGAATCAGCCCGCGATCGAGACGCCATGCGTCAAGATCTGCGTCGTCGATCCTGAAACCGGCTTCTGCATCGGCTGCGGCCGTACGCGCGGCGAAATCGGCGGCTGGCTCGGCATGAGCGTGGAGCAGCGGCGCGACCTCATGTCCACGCTGCCGGATCGCGTTGCTAGCCTCACCCAAAGGAAAAGCCGGCGTGGCGGCCGCGCCGGCCGGCTTCAGGCCCGCAACGGAAGCTGAGTTTTCAGAACTGGACGGCCAGATTGATGGCGGCCGAATAGGAATCCAGATCGTCCATCAGCAGCCCTGAATATTCCCCCGATAGTGACAGCTGCGCATTGCTGCCAAAACCGAAGTTCAGGCCGGCCTGCAACCGCAGATCGGTTGATGGATCGCTTGTCGTGCCAGCGCCGGATGTGCGCGTATCGTTCAGGAACGTCCAGTCGAGTGCTGCGCCGATCCAGGGCTCGACAGTCGTATTGCCTGACAAGGTCAACGTATTGCCGAACTGAACGGAGGGCGTCAGGATGCCTACCTCGATGGTGCGGTCCGGCACAAAGGTATTGTTTTCCTCTTCCCAGTCCTTCGACCAGGAGACGGTGAGGCCAGGCGTGAAGCGCCAGGTATCCTTGTACCAGTAGCCGGTGAGCCCTGCCGAGGCCTGGATGCGGTTCGTGTCGAAATTCAATGCCCCGCCCGCCTGCTCGGAGTCCATGCGGCTGCCCATAAGATTTGCCGAGAAGACGATATTGTCGGTGAGCACGATGCCAAGATAGGGGCCGATGCCATAGGTCGTGCTCTTGAGATCGGTGCCGCCGCCTTCAAGGTCGGAGCCTTCGCCCGAAATGAGAAGCCCGATCGTGACCTTCGGCGTCAACTTGTAGTCAATGCCTGCCAGCCCGCTCCACGTGCCGCCGTCGAGATTGCCGGCCGATGCCGCATAATCGCTGTAGAGATAGCGGCCATCCACCCAGGCATTCCAGTGATTGGCGGCCACCGGTGCTACGGCACTCACATCGGCTGTGGGTATGATGGTGATTGGCGATGCTTCGAGACGGTACGCGGCCTCTCCTGAGACGATATCGGCCAAGCCTGCCGGTTCGGCCGTGGCGGGTCCAAAGCCGAAGCTGTGTTCGAGCGCGCGGCGCACGACGGTTGGAACATAAATCGTCTGCTGCCGCGCCTGCTGTCCAGCAGCGCA
>JBKJQU010000184.1:0-6215 GCA_046594995.1 Aestuariivirga sp. | reverse complement strand
CACAGTGCCGAAGGCTCGATCCACTTCATCTGCATGGATTGGCGCCATATGGCGGAGGTGCAGGAGGCGGGAGCCAAGGCCTATGACGCCCTCAAGAACCTCATTGTCTGGGACAAGGGCACAGGTGGCATGGGGACCTTCTACCGCTCGCGTCATGAGCTGGTCTTTGCCTTCAAGAAGGGTACGACTCCTCACATCAACAGCTTCGAGCTTGGCCAGCATGGCAGGTATCGCACCAATGTCTGGTCCTACAAGGGCATGAACAGCTTTGGCGCGGGCCGCAATGACGAGATCCAGCTGCATCCGACGGTAAAGCCGGTGGCGATGATCGCCGATGCCATCAAGGACGTCTCGCAACGGAACGGCATCGTGCTCGATCTGTTCGGCGGCTCCGGCTCGACACTCATTGCCGCCCACAAGACCGGACGCAGGGGCTTTCTCTGTGAACTCGATCCCCTTTACTGTGATCGCATAATCCGGCGCTGGCAGGCCTATGCCAAGGATGATGCCGTGCTGGACGCGACGGGGCAGACCTTCGAGGAGGTGATGGCACACCGGACTGAGCACAGCAGACGGACAGCGAGGTCTCTGTCGGTGAAAGAGAACCACACCCAAGACGTGCCCCCTGAGCCAGAATCAACCGAACGACTCGTCGATACGACTGAAGAGCATCTCGTCTGCTGGCTGCCGTCATTCCACCCGGCCTATACGGATCCGGGACAGACCTCCGGCACTCCATCCCTCCAGGCGGCGGAGTGATGCGCGATGGCACGTTCAAATGATGATGACATCAAACGCCACCTGCGCCATGGCACGCCACGCCCCTATGAGGTGGGCTATGCGAAGCCACCGGGAACGACCAGGTTCCAGCCAGGACAATCCGGCAACCCGAAAGGCCGCCCGCGCGGTGCAAGGAACAAGCTTCCGGGCCTGCATGAGGAAGGCCTGAAGTCGATCATTCTCGCGGAGGCCTATCGTACCATCAAGGTGAGAGATGGCGAGAAACAGGTCTCTGTCCCGATGGCCAAGGCCATTGTCCGCGCCGTCGCGGTCAATGCGGCCAAGGGCAACAACCGGGCAGCGCTTCACTTCACTCAGATGGTCAAGGTCGTGGAGGATCAGAACAAGGCGAGCCATAATGCGTATGTGCAGGCCATGATCGAGTACAAATGCGACTGGGATCGCGAGATCGAGCACGCCCGCGCGCTGGGGCTGCCCCTGCCCCGGCCCCTGCCGCATCCAGACGACATCCGCATCAACTTCGACACCGGCGAGGTGCAGGTCACCGGCCCCTTCTGCAAGGAGGACATTCCGAAGTGGGAGCGCCTGAGGGCGCGAAAGGCGGAGTGCGATCAGGCCATCGCCGAATACTGGCAGGACTTCAAGACAGAATCCGACCCGCAGATCCGCGACATCATCCGCAACGAGATCAATCACGAAATGAAGATCAGATCGATCCTGTCAAAGGCCATTCCGGATTGACCGCAAGAGAGACCGCGATGCCGATTTCCAAACATATGACGCTCCCGCCCAACTGGATTGGAGAACACCCAATTAACGGCGTGGTCACAAACTTCCATGGTTTCAGCACCATTTTGAAAACTTGACACCCGGCTTAGATCGTTTGAAAAACTGAGGAGTTCGGCATACCCCTCTTGTCCTTTGCATGAAGGGCCGAAAGAAAACAACGATAACGCCTGGTCTCGAGCAGAATTGGGAAGTCAATGGCCACAGTCGAGTTTGTCAACGTCCGCAAATCGTTTGGCGCTACCCCGATCATCAAGGGAGTCGATGTCGAAATCGCTGACGGCGAATTCGTGATTCTGGTCGGGCCTTCAGGTTGCGGCAAGTCGACGTTGCTTCGCATGCTCGCTGGGCTCGAGAACATCACTGCTGGTGAAATCCGCATTGGCGGGCAAGTTGTGAACAGGATGCCTCCGAAAGAGCGCGACATCGCAATGGTGTTCCAGAACTACGCGCTCTACCCTCACATGACGGTAGCCGAGAACATGGGCTTTTCGCTGCTGATGAGTGGTATTCCAAAATCCGAAATCGAATCGAAGGTGAAGCCCGCAGCGGAAATCCTCGGCCTTACCAACTTGCTGAGCCGTTATCCGCGACAGCTCTCCGGTGGCCAGCGCCAACGGGTCGCCATGGGCCGTGCGATTGTTCGAAATCCGCAGGTGTTTCTCTTCGACGAGCCGCTCTCAAATCTCGACGCCAAGCTTCGCGTCCAGATGCGCGTGGAGATTAAGGAACTGCATCAGCGCCTGAAAACGACAACGGTTTATGTGACCCACGACCAGATGGAAGCCATGACCATGGCTGACAAGATCGTAGTCATGCATGATGGCATCGTCGAACAGATCGGCGCGCCGCTTGATCTTTATGACCGGCCCAACAATCTCTTCGTCGCGGGCTTCATCGGTTCCCCGGCGATGAACATGATCGAGGGGACCATTTCCCCGTCAGATTTGAAAGTATTTCTAACGGCAGACGGCACGGCGCTGCCGCTCGCCACGCCCGTCGATGCGGTAAAGGGCCGTACATTAGTTTATGGCCTGCGCCCCGAACATGTGCGCTTTGATCCAAATGGTATCCCTGCGACAGTTGTCGTTACTGAGCCGACTGGCGCCGAAACGCTTGTCATCGCGCGCCTCGGCGCCAGCAATCTGACATTGGTGTTCCACGAACGCATTCACGTCAATCCCGGCGACACGTTACGGATTGCAATCAATGAGGCTGCTGTTCACGTCTTTGACAAAGAGACGGGACAGCGGCTCTGACTTAATCCCCCGGCGCTGCCACGGGATGGCACCGGACGGAACAATGGCAAATTCCCGGAAACGTTTAGGAGTAAACCATGAAAATCAACAGACGCGATCTGCTTGCGGTATCCGCTGCGGGACTTGCCGGCGCAACCGGCATCGGGTTGGGCGGAAGCCGTCCAGTCTTCGCACAGGAACCGAGCTACACACCGGAAGAAGGCGCTAGCCTTCGCCTTCTGCGTTGGTCGCCCTTCGTGCAGGGCGACGAAGATGCCTGGCTTGCCAACACCAAGAAGTTCACCGAAGCGACCGGAGTCGAAGTCCGCGTCGACAAGGAAAGCTGGGAAGACATCCGCCCGAAGTCGGCTGTTGCCGCAAATGTCGGATCCGGCCCCGACATGGTGCTGTGCTGGTTTGACGATCCGCATCAGTATCCAGACAAGCTGGTCGACCTGACGGACCTCGGCACCTATCTCGATGGCAAGTACGGCGGCTTCTATGAAGGCCTCAAGAGCTATGCCACGCGTGGCGACAAGTACATCGCCCTGCCGCTGGCCGCCATCGGCAATGCCATCTGCTATCGCCAGAGCCACATCGAGGCCGCAGGCTTCAAGGAATTCCCGAAGGACACAGCAGGCTTCCTTGAACTCTGCAAGGCGATGCAGGCAAAGGGCACTCCTGCTGGCTTTGCCCATGGCAAGGCCGTGGGTGATGGCAACAACTACGCCCATTGGCTATTGTGGAGCCATGGCGGCAAAATGGTGGACGAGAAAGGCGTTGTGGCGATCAACAGCCCCGAGACGCTCGCGGGGCTGAATTATGCCAAGGCGCTTTACGCCACCTTCATTCCGGGCACCGAAAGCTGGCTCGACATCAACAACAACCGCGCCTTCCTCGCGGGTCAGGTGTCGCTCACCGCCAACGGCGTCTCGCTCTACTACGCCGCGAAGAAGGACGAGAAGCTGAAGGACCTGGTGGCGGATCTACGTACCGTGAACCTTCCCATCGGCCCCGTCGGCAAGAGCGTCGAGTTGCATCAGACGACGCAGGCCATCGTGTTCAACCACACGAAGTTCCCCAACGCCTGCAAAGCCTATTTGAAATTCATGTTCGAAGCCGAACAGATGAACGCCTGGATCACCGGCTCCAGCGCCTATTGCTGCCAGCCGCTCAAGGCCTTCGCCGACAACCCGGTGTGGACGGCTGATCCGCTGCACGCACCCTATGCCGTCGCCTCGGCGACGCTGCGACCAAACGGCTATGCCGGTCCTCTGGGATATTCCTCCGCCGCCGTCATGGCCGACTACGTGGTGGTGGACATGTTTGCGTCCGTCGTCACCGGTGCCGCAACGCCCGAGGAGGCAATCACCCAAGCTGAAAAGCGCGCCAACCGCTACTACAAGGTCTAAGTTTACAACGCTACGGGCCATCCGTTAAATGCGGGTGTCCCTCAATCTATGCTAGGTTGCGCTGAGAGGCTCGCGGCATGTCCAACTCATCCACCACCGCATCTCCTGCGAGGTCAGGAACAATCTTTTCACGCTTCAATAATAGCCGAAACGCCCTTGGCATCGTCTTCATGCTGCCCGCCGCAGTTTTCCTGATCGGCTTCCTGACATATCCCTTGGGGCTCGGTGTCTGGCTTGGCTTTACCGACACGCGGATCGGTCGCCCCGGCGATTTCATCGGCTTCGAAAACTACGCCTATCTTATGGACGATCAGGTATTCTGGCTCTCCGTGTTCAACACTGTGGTCTATACCGTGATCGCATCGATCCTGAAGTTAGTGCTTGGCCTCTGGTTGGCTCTAATCCTCAACGAGAAGTTGCCGTGTAAATCATTTTTCCGCGCGATCGTGCTGCTCCCTTGGGTAGTGCCGACCGTTCTCTCGGCGCTTGCCTTCTGGTGGATTTATGACGCGCAGTTTTCAATTCTCTCGTGGTCGCTAATGAAGCTCGGCCTCATCGATCAGCCGATTAATTTCCTTGGCGATCCTCTCAATGCCCGCCTCTCGGTTATCGCCGCCAATGTCTGGCGCGGCATTCCCTTTGTAGCAATCTCACTGCTGGCCGGATTGCAGACAATTCCTGTGTCGCTTCAGGAAGCCGCCTCGCTCGATGGTGCTACACCATGGAAGCGGTTCCGCTATGTAACGCTGCCGATGCTGACGCCGATCATCGCAGTGGTGATGACCTTCTCGGTACTGTTCACCTTTACGGACTTTCAGTTGATCTATGTGCTGACCAAGGGCGGACCCGTGAACGCCACACACTTGATGGCAACGCTGTCGTTTCAGCGCGGCATTCCGGGCGGCCAGCTTGGAGAGGGCGCAGCCATTGCCGTGTCGATGATCCCGTTCCTCCTCGCCGCAATCTTGTTCAGCTTCTTCGGGCTGCAGCGCCGCAAATGGCAACAGGGCGGACAGGACTAAGGGAGCACCTCATGGCAAAGACAACAAAAACAATCGCGCCCGACGAGTTGCACGACGAAACCGAAGGCATGAGCTACTTGAGCAACTTGCCGCGGCGGGTGGTGCTGATTTACATACCCCTCGCAATTTTCGTCTTTGTGCTGCTGTTCCCGTTCTATTGGATGGCGATCACTGCAGTGAAGCCCAACTCGCAGCTCACCGACTATGAGAACTATAGCCCGTTCTGGGTGGTGGGCCCGACGCTGGAACACATCAAATTTCTGCTGTTTGAAACGTCCTATCCGGGATGGCTGTGGAACACACTGGTGATCTCGACGGCGGCAACATTCCTGTCGCTCTTTGCCTCCGTCTTCGCGGCCTACGCCATCGAGCGGGTACGCTTCACGGGCGCACGCACCTTCGGTCTGCTTATCTTTCTTGCTTATCTTGTGCCGCCGTCGATCCTTTTCATCCCGCTCGCCTTTATCGTCTTTAATCTGGGAATCTATGATTCCCGCTTTGCGTTGATCTTCACCTATCCCACCTTCCTCATTCCCTTCTGCACCTGGTTGCTGATGGGCTACTTCCGGTCCATTCCTTATGAACTTGAAGAAAGCGCACTTGTGGATGGTGCAACACGATGGCAGATCCTGAGGCGCATCATTCTGCCGCTGGCTGTGCCAGGACTGATCTCGGCTGGTATCTTCGCCTTTACGCTGTCGTGGAACGAGTTCATCTATGCCCTCACCTTCATTCAGTCGTCGGAAAACAAGACGGTTCCGGTCGGCGTCCTTACCGAACTCGTCCGTGGGGACATCTTCGAATGGGGAGCACTGATGGCCGGAGCGCTATTTGGCTCGCTTCCGGTCGTTATCCTCTATTCGTTCTTTGTAGATTACTATGTGTCATCCATGACGGGTGCCGTGAAGGAGTGAAACGCGCCTTCTACGCTCTGACCTGTTCCCCGTCATGCCCTCGTTTATAAATCAAGCCTATTCAGGTTTTGTCCCGTGCTGGGACCGGTATACCAACTCGTT
>JBKJQU010000019.1:0-8196 GCA_046594995.1 Aestuariivirga sp. | reverse complement strand
TGCCCCCCGGCCGCAATTTCTATTCGCTCGATAACCCCACCGTCCCCACGCCCACGGCCTGGACACTCGGACAGAACTCCGCCGAAGACCTGCTCACGCGCCACTTCCAGGACATGGGCCAGTATCCCAAGGCGCTCGGCCTTTCCGCCTGGGGTACCTCCAACATGCGGACGGGTGGCGACGACATCGCGCAGGCACTGGCCTTCATTGGCGCGAAGCCGGTGTGGGAACCGTCGAGCTGGCGCGTCACCGGCTACGAGATTGTCCCGCTCGCAAGACTTGGCCGCCCGCGAGTCGATGTCACGCTCCGCATCTCCGGCTTCTTCCGCGACGCCTTTCCCTCGCAGATCGAACTCCTCGACAAGGCGATGCGCGCGGTGGGTGCGCTTGAGGAAGATGAGGACGACAACCCTATCGCCCACCGCATGAAGACGGAGGCCGCATCACTTGAAGCCTCCGGCATCGCCGCAGAAGATGCCCGCACCATGTCTGGCCACCGCATCTTTGGCTCGAAGCCCGGCGCCTATGGGGCAGGCCTGCAGGCCCTGATCGATGAGAAGATCTGGACCAGCCGTTCCGATCTTGCGGCGGCTTACGTTACCTGGGGCGCTTATGCCTACGGCGCAAAGGCGCAAGGCGTGAACGACGAGCGCATCTTCACCGAGCGCCTGAAGCGAATCGAAGCCGTCGTCCACAATCAGGACAACCGCGAGCATGACCTGCTCGACTCTGATGACTACTATCAGTTCGAAGGCGGCATGACGGCAGCGGTAGAACAGGCCTCGGGCAAGTTGCCGCGCGTCTACCACAATGATCATTCCCGCCCCGAGCGCCCGGTGATCCGCACGCTCGAAGAAGAAGTGGGGCGCGTCATGCGCTCCCGCGTAGTGAACCCCAAGTGGATCGCCGGCGTCAAGCGCCATGGCTACAAGGGCGCATTCGAAATCGCCGCGACGGTCGATTACATGTTTGCCTTTGCCGCCACCACAGGCGCGGTGCGAACGCATCATTTCGACCTCGCCTTTGATGCCTATATCGCCGATGCCGAAACCCGCGTCTTCATCCAGCACAACAACCCTGCAGCGTTAAAGGAAATCGCGGAACGTTTCCAGGAAGCCGCCACGCGCGGACTTTGGACGCCGCGTCTCAATTCAGCCTATGATCTCCTTGAGGAGCTAACCCGATGACCGAAGCAACACCCGACCACGAAAACGCCCGCCACCACGAGAAGATGGCTAAGAAGAAAGCCGCCCGTGACAAGATCATGGCGGGCAAGACTATCGAGAAGGGCCTCTTGATCGTCCACACCGGCAAGGGCAAGGGCAAGTCCACCGCAGCCTTCGGTATGGTGTTCCGTTGCGTCGGCCACGGCATGAAGTCGGGCGTCATCCAGTTCGTGAAGGGCGCCTGGGGCACGGGTGAGCGCACCGTGCTGGAGAAGTTCCCGGAGCTCGTCACCATCAAGGCCATGGGCGAGGGCTTCACCTGGGAAACGCAGGACCGCGAGCGCGACATCGCGCATTCCCGCGCCGCATGGGAAGAAGCGAAGAAGATGATCGCCGATCCAGATTACAAGATGGTGCTCCTTGACGAGCTCAACATCGTGCTGCGCTACGACTATCTGCCACTCGATGAAGTTCTTGACGTGCTGAAGAACAAGCCTGCGGACAAGCATGTCATCGTCACCGGCCGTAACGCCAAGGACGAGTTGATCGAAATCGCCGATCTCGTCACCGAGATGGAGCAGGTGAAGCACCCCTTCCGCTCCGGCGTAAAGGCGCAAGCCGGCATCGAATTCTGACAATCCAGGGCGGACGCCGCATTCCGTCAAGCCCATGTCGCGGCACCGCTTGACCCGTTTGCTCCCTGCGCCTACGAGACAGCATCAGCGGCGTCCCCAGCGATGGGACTGAGAGCAAATTCCGGTGCGGCCGACCCTTGATGGGGGCCAATGCCGGGGCTGTCTTCCGGACCGGATTTCCCGGTGGCTCTGCATTGAACGGAAGGCGGATTCGATGACGGAAAAACTGGGTGTGATGCTGTGTGGCCACGGCAGCCGCGACAAGGATGCGGTGCGGGAATTCGCCGTGCTTTCCCAGCATCTGAAACAGCGCATGCCGCAATATCCGGTCGAATACGGCTATCTCGAATTCGCCACCCCCATCATCCGTACTGGCCTCGACTCGCTCAAAGCCCAGGCCGTCACTCGCGTTCTGGCCGTGCCCGGCATGCTGTTTGCCGCAGGCCACGCCAAGAACGACATCCCCTCGGTTCTGAACACCTACGCTGCGCAGAACGATCTCCGGATCGACTATGGCAAGGAACTGGGCATCGACCCCAAGATGATGCGTGCCGCCGGAGACCGTGTGCAGGAAGCACTCGACAAGGCAGGCCCCGCGATCCCAAAGCACGAGACGATGCTGGTCGTCGTCGGCCGTGGCGCGTCTGATCCTGATGCAAATTCCAACGTCTCGAAAGTAACCCGCTTGTTGTGGGAAGGCTTCGGCTTCGGCTGGGCTGAAACCGCCTATTCGGGCGTCACCTTCCCGCTGGTCGAACCCGGCCTCGAACATGCCGTTCGACTTGGCTACAAGCGCATCGTGGTGTTCCCCTACTTCCTCTTCACCGGCATCCTGGTGGACCGCATCTATAACGCCGTCGACGCCGTGGCAGCGCGCTATCCAGAAATCGAATTCGTCAAGGCGCCCTATCTCAACGATCATGACTCGGTGATCGCCACCTTCCAGGAGCGGATCGAGCAGATCCTGACGGGCGACGTCGCGATGAACTGCCAGATGTGCAAGTACCGCACTCAAGTGTTGGGCTTCGAGGCGGACGTGGGCGCGGTGCAGGAAAGCCATCACCATCACGTCGAAGGCATCGGCACGTCGGAAGACTGCGAGTATTGCGACGGCGTCTGCAACTCCATGTGCAAGACCATGCCGAAGAAGAAGGTGCATACCCTCTCCATCGATCCCGAAAAGGTTCTGGCCGGTGGCGGTCACCACCACCACGAGCACGGCCACGATCATCCGCATGACCATGCGCACGGTCTTGGTCATGAACATGATCAAGGCCATACCCACGCGCCCTACCCCCACGCGGATCATCCGCTGGGACCCAGGAGCATGATGAAGAAGTGATTTCCTACCTCCGCGATCCAAAGGCCATTTACGCGCGTTCCTTCGAGATCATCAAAGGCGAAGCCGATTTCTCGAAGCTGCCGAAGGAAGCGCATGGCATCGCCACGCGCGTCATCCACGCCTGCGGGATGCCCGAGATCGCGGCCGATCTCCGCATCTCGCCGGATTTCCTGAAGTCCGCCAACCGCGCCATCCAGAACGGCTTGCCGATCTTTGTCGATGCCGAGATGGTTCACCATGGCATCATCGACAAGTCGCTCAATGTCGTCTGCACACTGAACGATCCCAAGACCCGCACGATTGCCACGCAGCGCGGCACCACGCGTTCCGCCGCTGCGGTCGATCTCTGGGTGCCGAAGCTCAAAGGCTCGCTCGTCGTCATCGGAAACGCGCCGACGGCCCTCTTCGCGCTTCTCGAACTGATCGACAATGGCGGTGGAAAACCCGCAGCCATTGTCGGCATGCCGGTGGGCTTCGTGGGCGCGGTCGAATCGAAGTCCGAACTCTTCGCCGATCCGCGTGACATTCCCTATGCCACGCTGCTGGGCCGCCGGGGCGGTTCCGCCATGGCCGCAGCCGTCGTCAACGCCATGACGCGGGATGAAACCCTTTGAAGTGGCTCACCATTATTGGCATGGGCGAGGATGGCTATGATGGGCTTCAAGCCCGCGCGCGGCTGACGATAGACTCTGCTGACGTTATTGTCGGCTCCGAACGCCTGCTCGCCTTCCTTCCCGCGCACAAGGCGGAAACCCATGAATGGCCACAACCCTTTTCTGCCGTGGTGGACCGCATCACGCCGCTTCGTGGCCGCAAGACGGTGATCCTCGCGACGGGCGACCCGCTGAACTATGGCGTCGCCCGGAAGCTGATGACCTTCATCCCCTTCGCCGAGATGGAGATCATTCCGCATCTTTCCGCCTTCTCGCTGGCGGCTTCGCGTGTCGGCTGGTCTCTGCCCGATTGCGATATGCTGACGCTCCACGGCCGTCACGCCGCCAACATCGAAGCCTTCATCCAGCCCGATGTCCGGCTTCTGGTGCTGACCGAAGATGCAACGACGATCCCCGAAGCGGCGCGCCGCCTTATCAGGCGCGGCTTCGGCAAGAGCGAGATGACGGTTATCGAGAATATGAGCGGCCCGCGAGAGCGTCAGTCCACCTTCATGGCCGTTAATGTTCCGTCCACGGAGTTCTCGCCCCTCAACACACTGGCCATTCACTGCATCGCCTCGCCCGGCGCCACCATCCTTTCGCGCCTCGCGGGCCTGCCGGATGTTGCCTTCGAGCACGATGGTCAGCTCACCAAGCGCGAAGTGCGCGCGGCAACACTCGCAGCACTTGCACCCTCATCTGACAAACTCCTGTGGGATGTGGGTGCTGGGTGCGGTTCGATTGCGATCGAATGGATGCGTTCATCGCGCGGCTGCGAGGCCATCGCCTTCGAACACGATGCCGAACGCCTGAAGATGATCGCCGCCAATGCCGACCGTCTTGGTACACCACGTTTGAAAATCGTCGCAGGCGAGGCCCCGGCCTCGCTCGCCGTCCACACGGCACCCAACGCTGTTTTCATCGGTGGCGGCCTCGGCATTCCGGGCGTCTTCGAAACATCCTGGGAGCACCTGAAGCCTGGCGGCACCATGGTTGTGAACGTCGTCACCATCGAGGGTGAATTGCACCTCTATGACCTGCACGAAAAGCACGGTGGCGATCTGGTACGCATGGAAGTTTCGCACCTTCACAGGATTGGCCCCTTGCGCGCCCTGAAGCCGCGCATGGCCGTCACTCAATGGCGGGCGCAGAAGCCATGTTGAAGACCGGCACGCTCTATGGCGTTGGCGTCGGCCCCGGCGACCCGGAACTGATGACGGTTAAGGCCTGGCGCCTGATTTCCACCGCGCCCATCCTCGCCTATCTTGCGGCGAATGGAAAGGACTCCACCGCGCGCGACATCGCAGCCCCCTTCATTCCTGATGATGCGGAACACCTCGTCATCGATATGCCGATGCGCACCGAGCGTGAGCCGGGCGAGAAAGCCTATGACTTCGGCTCGAAAGCCATCGCCGTGCACCTCAAGGCAGGCCGTGATGTCGTCATGCTGTGTGAAGGTGACCCCTTTTTCTACGGCAGCTTCATGTATCTCTTCGCGCGGCTGGCAAAAGACTACACCACGGTGGTGGTCCCCGGCGTCACATCGATCACGGCCTCGGCCGCTGCGATCGGCCGTCCGCTGTCAGCGCGCAATGAAGTCGTGAAAGTTCTTCCCGCAACTCTGCCAGCAGACCGCCTGCGCGAGGAACTCGTCACGGCCGAGAGTGCCGCCATCATCAAGGTCGGCCGTCATCTGCCGAAAATCCGCAACATCCTCGGCGCGCTCGATCTCACGAACTCGGCCCACGTCATCATCAAGGCCACACACGAAGACCAGCGCACTTCGCCGCTAGCCGCCATCACAGAAAATACCTTGCCCTATTTCTCGACCATCCTCGTCTACACGGGCCGCGAAGCATGGTGAAGCCGGTGCTTTTCGTTCTGGGCGCTTCCGCTCTTCCGCTCGCGCAGAAGCTTAAAGCCGAATTCAACGCCGAGATCCACACGCCCGATTGTGTATCAGGCGGCGATATCACCTATCCGAAAGCTACCGCGCATCTTGCAAGCCTCTTCCGCGATGGCCGCACCATCATCGGTCTCTGCGCCGCGG
The DNA here is from genome assembly GCA_046594995.1 of Aestuariivirga sp. GTDB lineage: Bacteria > Pseudomonadota > Alphaproteobacteria > Rhizobiales > Aestuariivirgaceae > Aestuariivirga. Next base: position 2,350 of record JBKJQU010000019.1, on the reverse strand, counting down.
GCATCCTGATTCGCGCCATCGGCCCGCACCTGAAAGACAAGCACAGCGAGTCTTCCGTCGTCGCAGTCGCCGAGGACGGTTCGTCTGTCGTGCCGCTGCTCGGCGGCCACCATGGTGCCAACGACCTTGCCCGCCGGATTGCGGCATCCTGCGAAGGCCACGCCGCCATCACCACGGCCAGCGAAGTTCGCTTCGGCACCTCCTTCGATGTTCCACCGGAAGGCCACACACTCGCCAATCCGCAGCACATGAAATCCGCGACCGCCGCAAAACTTTCCGGTCAGGAAGTTCGGGTCGAGATCACGGAGCTCGTCACCGAAGGTGGCGGTATGCATATCGTTTATCATCCGAAAACGCTGGTGGTTGGCATTGGTTGCGAACGCAATGCCTCGGCGGATGAAGTGATCACGCTCGTTTCGCAAACCCTCAACACCCACAATCTCGCACCCGCATCCATCGCGGCGATTGCATCGATCGATGTGAAGTCGGACGAGGCCGCAATTCACGCCGCCGCGAGATACTTTCACGTACCGGCGCGCTTCTTCACGCCGGAGGAACTCTGCAAGGAATCGCCGCGCCTGAAGAATCCGTCTGCGCTTGTCGAAAAGGAAGTCGGAACCCCCGGCGTCTCGGAAGCCGCGGCGCTCGCCGCGGCGGGCCCGCAATCGGAACTCATCGTCGAGAAAACCAGGAGTCTTCGCGCGACCTGCGCCATCGCGAAGGCCCCTGCTCCCTTGCTTGAACTGCCGGGCCACCCGCGTGGAATCGTGCATGTCGTGGGCATCGGCCCGGGCACGCCGGACTGGCGCGCCCCCGCTGCACGCGCCGCTCTTGAAGCCTCGACCGATTGGGTGGGCTACGGTCTCTATCTCGATCTTGTCTCTGACCTCAAGGACGTCCAGAACGAACACCGCTTTCCGCTTGGCGGCGAAGAAGACCGCGTGCGCCATGCCCTCAACCTCGCGAAGGAAGGCAAGGAAGTCTCCCTCGTGTGCTCGGGCGATGCCGGCATCTATGCCATGGCGGCACTCGTCTACGAGGTGATCGACCTCGAACCCTCACGAATCGAGATCAATGTCATCCCCGGCATCTCTGCCTTCCAGGCCGCAGCCGCCAAGGCCGGCGCGATGATCGGGCATGACTTCTGCTGCATCTCGCTGTCGGACTTGCTCACGCCTTGGGAAGCCATCGAAAAGCGCCTGAAGGCCGCAGCCGAAGGCGACTTCGTCATCTCCTTCTACAATCCGCGCTCTCTGAAGCGCCGCGACCAGCTCGAGCGCGCCTTCGCCATCCTGAAACGGCACCGTCCAGCTGATACGCCCGTCGTCATCGCTTCGAACCTCGGGCGGCCAGAAGAAAAGGTGGGGATCGTGCCATTCTCCGAATTCAATCCGGATGATGTCGACATGCTCACCCTCGTCATGGTCGGCTCGTCGCAATCCAAAACCCTCATACGCGGCGATGGCTTGGCCTACGCCTACACGCCGCGTGGCTACGCGAAAAAGAGAGAAGCAACGGAATGACTGTTCATTTCATCGGCGCCGGCCCCGGCGCACCCGATCTCATCACGGTACGTGGGCTCAAGCTCATCCAGTCTTGCCCCGTCTGCCTCTACGCTGGTTCACTGGTGCCGGAGGAAATTGTGAAGGCCGCACCCGAAGGCGCCCGTGTTGTTGATACGGCACCCCTCAATCTCGAAGAAATCATCGCGGAAATCGAAGCTGCCCACGCGAGGGGCCAGAACGTGGCCCGCGTGCACTCCGGCGATCCAAGCCTGTACGGAGCAATCGCCGAGCAGATGCGCAGGCTGGACAAGCTCGGCATCGATTATGACGTGACACCCGGCGTTCCCGCTTTCGCCGCCGCTGCAGCTGCACTTAAAACCGAATTCACGCTCCCCGAAATCGCGCAGACCGTGATCCTCACGCGCACTGCCATGCAGGCATCCGCCATGCCCGATGGCGAGACGCTGGAAGAACTTGGCCGCTCGAAGGCGACGCTCGCCATCCATCTCTCCATCCGCAATCTCGGCTACATCGAATGCGCGTTGACGCCGCATTATGGTGCCGATTGCCCCGTCGTCGTCGCCTACCGCATCACCTGGCCGGACCAGATGATTATCAAGGGCACTCTTTCCACCATCGCAAAGAAGGTGCGAGAGGCGAAACTCACCCGCACCGCGCTGATCCTCGTCGGCCCCGTGCTGGACGCCCAAGATTTCCGCGACTCTGCGCTTTACGACGCGTCGCACGAGCATGTGTTGCGCAACAGGAAAACCGTTAAGGTTGTCTCTTAACGGGATTTCCATTGCCGCCAGTTACAGGGGATAGCCATGAACCAGCCCCTCATG
>JBKJQU010000425.1:0-6395 GCA_046594995.1 Aestuariivirga sp. | reverse complement strand
GAAGCTGACCAATATCATCTATCAGGCGATCCATCGCCTCCGACGACGATGTCTTCACCTCGGCAATCAAGTCGAATTTTCCGCTAAGCGTGTGGAGTGTTTCGATCTGTGGAAAACGCGCCAAACGCGCGCAACTTCGATCTGGCGGCGCGGTTCGACAGCCAGCGTCACAAAGGCGCGCATGCCACCCTGGTCCACCTCGCGCGAGAGCCGGATCGAATAGGCGGCGATGACGCCCGTCTCCTCCAGCCGCCGCAGCCTGTCCTGCACAGTCGTGCGCGACACGCCGAGCTTTCGCGCCAGGCTTGCCACGGGTTCTCGCGCATCCGCTTTCAGGAGGGCGATCAGCTCCACGTCCTTGGGGGTAATCTGCGCCATCGTCTAAACGGGGTTCCTTTCGTCACTCAGACGACTCAACCGTCATAATTCAGCATATTGCCAACTGTAAACCAATTGCGGCTGGGGGTATTTCAAGCCTCTCGTTTCACTTGGCCGCCATGGAGGTTTCGATGACCGTAGCTCCCGTCCTGAATGCCGCCGTCACGCCCTACTACACTGATGCCCTTGCCGTGGCCAACGTTCTGCAACCGGAAGAAGCGGTGTTCTGTTTCAGCGAAGACACGCTGCGGCAGCGGCTGGATATCTTCACGGCTGGATTTCCGGGAACGGTGAGCTTTGCGGTGAAGTCCAACCCCTCCAGGGAAGTGGCCGCAGCCCTTGCCGCCGCCGGGCTGAAGCATTGGGATGTTGCATCGGTGCATGAGATGGCGCTGGTTGCTTCGGTCACTGCCAATGCGAAATTCCACTACCACAACCCGGTGAAATCGCGCCGCGAGATTTCTGATGCGTATCACAAATATGGCTGCCGGCGCTTTGCCGTGGATGCGCGCGAGGAAGTGCGCAAGATTGCCGAGATCGTGGGACATGACAGTTCCGTCGAACTGGCGGTGCGCTTCGTGCTGCCACGCGAGCGCACCTCATCGGCGCATGATTTCTCCACCAAGTTCGGAGCGCCGGAGCATATTGCCGTGGAGCTGCTGCAAGATATCGACCGCCGTGGATATACGCCCGCGCTGACCTTCCATCCTGGTTCACAATCGCGCGATCCGCAGGTCTATGTGCGCCATATCGAGGCCGCGGCACGCATCGCGAAGACTGCTGGCGTGCATGTCGGCAAGCTCAATGTCGGCGGCGGCTTCCCCGCAGTTTATCCGCACAGCAAGCCCGCACCGCTTCAGAATTTCTTCACCGCCATTTCGGAAGCGGCGACACGCTATTTCGGCAATGGCACAGAGCCTGAACTCGAGTGCGAACCGGGGCGCGGACTTGTGGCAAACACGATGTCTCTGCTGACGCGCGTGAAGCTTGTGTGCACGGATGGCGACGACATCTTCATCAATGACGGCGTCTACGGCGGGCTGATGGAATTCATGCAGGTGCCGGAGCTGCAACCGCCGTTCCGCGTGATCCGGGACGGCAAGATCATCTCTGGTGAAACCAAGCCATGGAAGGTGTTCGGGCCCACCTGCGATCCCCTCGACGTGCTTCCCAGCTCACTTGATCTGCCGATCGAATTGCGCGACGAGGATTTCATCGAGTTCGGGACACTTGGCGCCTACGGCATTGCCACTTCGACAATGTTCAATGGCTATGGCAGCCACGCGGTGATTCCTGTGGGCAAGGTGTTCAACGGCTGAACGGGATCAGTTGAGGACTTCGTTCTTGACCGCAATCGCAACGGCGTGCGTCTTGGTTTTGGCACGAAGCTTGGTGATGGCGTTTTCGGTGTAAAGTCGGATGGCGCGCTCGCTTACGCCCAGGAGCTGTGCCGTTTCCCACGCCGTCTTGCCTTCGGCGGCCCATTTCAGGACTTCGCGTTCACGCGGGCTCAGGTCAAAGTCCGCGCTGATCGGGCGGCCGATGAGGACATCCTTCATGCGCTGGTGAAAGTAATGCGCGAAAAGGTGCATTCCGCGCAGAATCTCCACGCGCATCTCATTCCAGTGACGGTCCTCGCAGTCGAAATTGATCGAGAACATCGCGTCGCCATGCCCGATTTCGCGGATCGGTATCGAAATTCCATGACGCCCTACGCCATAGCTTTCCGCTATCGAGTGCATGGGATTGACTTCCTCATGCGACGTGCGGACTTCGGCCCAGTCGACTGGCAGCAGGCGCTTGAAACAAAGATCGAAAGCGGGATCGCCCAAGGGTGACATGTCACGCAGGTAGATCGACATATAGCGCTCGTCATAGGTTGAGAGCCAGGTGAGCTTGTCCGGGATGCGATTGCTGGTGCCGAGGAACCAATAGGACAGATTGAGCACATCGAAACGCTCGCGCGCAGAACGCAAGTATGCACTCGACTCGTCCGTATTGGTGAACGGCCTCACCGCTTCCGAGAAAATATCGAATCGATTGTCCATCGGCCCCCGTAAACCATCACAATAGCAGCCGTTTCATTTTGAAACAGTCCATTATGAGATGACGTAGCAAGAGTTGCGCCAATCGATGGTGCAAAAAAGGGTGGCCTGCGCCACCCTCTTCTGTACAGTCAGTGTCTGAAAACGGCGATCAGGCGGCGGCTTCGACCGGTTCGTCAGCGTTCTGCACCGGGCCTGAGTCGAGGCCACGGGCGTTAACATCGCGGTCTACGAACTCAATGACGGCCATGGGAGCGGAGTCGCCGTAGCGGAAGCCTGCCTTCATGATGCGGAGGTAGCCACCCTGGCGGCCAACGTAACGCGCGGAGAGCACGTCGAACAGCTTCTTCAACTGGGTCTCGTCGCGGAGAACCGACATGGCCTGGCGGCGGGCGTGTAGACCGCCCTTCTTGGCAAGCGTTACCAGCTTTTCGACGACAGGACGGAGATCCTTCGCCTTCGGCAGCGTGGTCACGATCTGCTCATGCTTGATGAGTGCAGCCGACATGTTGGCAAACATCGCCTGACGATGCTCTGCCGTGCGGTTGAACCGGCGACCCCTGAAACCATGACGCATAACCGTTCTCCTTCAATTCCGGCGCAGGCTTCTAGCCTAAGCCGTTCGGGTTCTCAATAATGTTGTTCGTACTTCTTGGCGAGTTCTTCGATGTTCTCGGGCGGCCAGTTCTGCACTTCCATTCCGAGGTGCAGACCCATCTGGGCCAGAACTTCCTTGATCTCGTTCAGCGACTTGCGGCCGAAGTTCGGAGTCCGGAGCATTTCGGCTTCCGTCTTCTGGATCAGGTCGCCGATGTAGACGATGTTGTCGTTCTTCAGGCAGTTGGCCGAACGCACCGACAGTTCGAGCTCGTCGACCTTCTTGAGAAGGGCGGCGTTGAACTCGAGCTCGGGGCGAGCCTCCTCGATGACAGCCTTGGAAGGCTCCGAGAAGTTGATGAACACGGAAAGCTGGTCCTGGAGGATGCGGGCGGCATAGGCCACCGCGTCTTCCGGGCTCACCGAGCCATCGGTCTCGACCGTCATGATCAGCTTATCGTAATCGAGGATCTGACCCTCGCGGGTGTTCTCGATCTTGAAGGACACACGCTTGACGGGGCTATAGATGGAGTCGACCGGGATCAGGCCGATCGGCGCATCTTCCGGACGGTTACGCTCGGCGGAGACATAGCCCTTGCCGGTGTTGACGGTGAATTCCATGCGGACTTCAGCGCCCTCGTCGAGCGTGCAGATCACATGCTCGGGGTTGAGGACGTGGATGTCGCCGGTGGTCTGGATGTCGCCGGCGCGGACGGTGCCCGGGCCTTCCTTCCGCAGCATGAGACGCTTGGGGCCCTCAGACTGCATGTTGATGGCGATTTCCTTGATATTCAGGATCATGTCCGTCACGTCCTCGCGGACGCCGGCAATCGAGGAGAATTCGTGCAGCACGCCGTCGATGTGGACGGACACCACAGCGGCGCCCTGAAGCGAAGACAACAGAATGCGGCGGAGCGCATTGCCCAGCGTCGTGCCGAAACCGCGTTCCAGCGGTTCTGCAACAAAGGTGGCGACGCGGCGACGGTCGCGGCCCGGTTGTACGTCGAGCTTCGACGGACGGATAAGTTCCTGCCAGTTCTTCTGGTTTACATGCATCTGTTCTGTTTCCTGTCAAAATCCGGCCCCCCCTGGGGAGAGCCATTTTCACAAAGATAAATAGGTCACGCCCGTTGAATGCGGGCATGTGCGACGCCGCTCAGACGCGGCGGCGCTTCGGCGGGCGACAGCCGTTGTGCGGAATCGGCGTTACATCGCGGATCGAGGTGACCTGCAGGCCACAGGCCTGAAGAGCGCGGAGAGCCGACTCGCGGCCCGCACCCGGACCACAGACTTCAACCTCAACGGTGCGCATGCCATGTTCCATGGCGGCGCGGCCAACCTGTTCGGCTGCTACCTGGGCTGCATAAGGCGTCGACTTGCGCGAACCCTTGAAACCGAGCTTGCCGGCCGATGCCCAGACGATGGAATTGCCCTGGACGTCGGTGATGGTGATCATCGTGTTGTTGAACGACGAGTTCACATGGACGACACCAGAGGAGATATTCTTGCGCTCTTTGCGGCGCGGACGTGCTGCTTCCTTAGCCATGTTCTATGCCTTTACTTCTTCTTGCCGGCGATTGCCTTGGCGGGACCCTTGCGGGTACGGGCGTTGGTGTGGGTGCGCTGGCCGCGGACCGGAAGGCCCTTGCGGTGGCGGAGGCCACGGTAGCAGCCGAGATCGACAAGGCGCTTGATGTTCATCGAGACTTCGCGGCGAAGATCGCCCTCGACCAGATAGTCGCGGTCGATCACTTCGCGGATCGCGAGCACTTCGGCGTCTGACAGTTCGTTGACGCGCTTGGTGCCTTCAATCTTCGTCTTCTGGCAGATCTCCACGGCATTGACCGGGCCGATGCCATAAATATAGCGCAGCGAAATCGCCACGGGCTTGTTGGTCGGAATGTTGACGCCTGCAATACGGGCCACGCCTGATCTCCTAATCACCCCAACAGCGTTTGCTGTTGAATTCACTTCTGTTTTTCACTTCGACCAGTAGCCGTTAATGGCATAAGGCCGTACCCCAAGAGGCAGTTCCCCCTGAAGCCAGCCTGTTCGGACCGAGATTAGCGCCGTCTTTACGAGGGAATCGCTTCCGCGTCAACCTCAAGACAGCGCAATTGCGGCCTTAAACGCCTTTCAGCAGGTCTCTGATCTGGCGAGTGACCTTGTCGATCTCCGCCATACCGTCGATGGTCTTCAACTGACCGCTTCCGCCATAATACGTCACGAGCGGCGCGGTCTGCTTGTTGTAGACAGCGAGGCGGTCACGGACCGTTTTCTCGTTGTCGTCGGCGCGGCGTGTGAATTCGGTGGAACCGCAGACGTCGCATACGCCGGAAACCTTCGGCTTCTCAAACCGGTCATGATAGCCCTTGCCGCACTTGGCGCAGGTATAACGGCCGGTGATACGCTCAACTAGCGCCTCGTCGTCGACCTTCATCTCGATCACGGCATCGAGCTTGAGGCCCTTGCCCTTGAGCATGGCGTCCAGCGCTTCGGCCTGGGCCGTATTGCGCGGAAAACCATCGAGAATAAAACCCTTCTTCACGTCTGGAGCGTCGAGCCGGTCGGCGATGATGCCGACCACGACGTCGTCAGAGACAAGTTCACCACGATCCATGATGGACTTGGCTGTCTTTCCGGTCTCCGTTCCGGCAGCTACCGCGGCGCGCAGCATGTCTCCGGTGGAGAGCTGTTTCATGCCGTGGTGCTCCTCCATGAGCTTTGCCTGTGTCCCCTTGCCAGCCCCGGGAGGCCCCAAAAGAATGATATTCACCGTTTACTTCCCCTGAGCTTGGACTTCTTGATCAGGCCCTCATACTGCTGGGCCAGCAAGTGTCCTTGCACCTGAGCAACCGTGTCCATGGTCACGCTCACGACGATCAGAAGCGAGGTGCCGCCGAAGTAGAAGGGTATGCCCGTGTAACCGATGAGGAATTCAGGCAGCAAACACACCACGGTCAGGTAAAGCGCACCGATGAGCGTAATGCGAGTCAGCACATAGTCGATATATTCGGCCGTACGCTCGCCGGGGCGGATACCGGGAATAAAGCCGCCGTACTTCTTGAGATTGTCCGCCGTCTCCTTCGGATTGAACATGATGGAGGTGTAGAAGAAGGCGAAAAAGATGATGAGCACCGCATAGAGCGCCAGGAACAGGGGCTGGCCGTGGCCGAGCAGCGCCGTCATGGTGTTCAGCCAGTCAGGCCCCTGCCCCGCCGAGAAATTGGCAACCGTGATGGGCAACAGCAGCAGCGATGATGCGAAGATCGGCGGGATTACGCCAGAGGTGTTCAGCTTCAGCGGCAGGTGCGAGCTTTCGCCCTGGAACATCTTGTTGCCCAGCGCCGGCTTCTGATCCAGTATCCGAAGCGC
>JBKJQU010000324.1:0-5555 GCA_046594995.1 Aestuariivirga sp. | reverse complement strand
AGCACACCGCAAAGCGCAAGTGTTCGGCCATGGTCTTGCCAAGGACCTTCTGAGTGGGATTGTACCAGCGGAATGCAAGTTCGTTCGCGGTATTGGGGCCCTCGTATTTCACGGGCTCCCTGAGGGAATAGAACTGTGACATCAGCGATAGATCTCCTTGATGGCGGGGTAGATTTTCGTGTAGCGGGCGTAGTGTTCCTCGTAGGCATCGCGTGCCTTCGCCTCGGGCTTGATGGTGCGCGCGGTTTTCGGTGAGGTGAGAATCTTGCGGTAGTCCTCGCCCGTCGCGGCGATGAGGCCAAGGCGCGCGGCACCGAATGCGCCGCCGACATCGCCAGCCGCAGGCAAGTCCACCGGAACGCCCAGCACGGTGGCGATGATCTTGAGCCAGAGTTCGGATTTCGATCCGCCGCCCACGGCGGTGACGCGTTTCACTTCCGTGCCTGCACCCTTGAGGGCTTCGAGCGAGTCGCGGAAGGCGAAGGCCACGGCATCGAGGACTGCATGGGTGAGGATCTTCTTGTCCGTCTCGTGCCCCAGTCCCATGATGAGACCGCGCACCTGCGCGTCACCCACCGGCGTGCGCTCGCCCGAGAGATAGGGCAGGAAGAGTGCGGGCGACGGCCCGATGAGCTTGGTGCCAAGCGCGCCCGTGAGCTTCGGCGCGGGAGCACGAAGGATGCCGGACAGCCATTCGAGGCTTGCTGCGGCGGAAAGAATGACGCCCATCTGGTGCCATGTATCGGGCACCGCGTGACAGAAGGCATGCACCATGCGGCCCGCATTGGGGCGGAACTTGTCGTTCGACACGAACAGCACGCCGGACGTGCCAATCGAGACGAGTGCGGAGTTATCGGTGACAGCACCTATGCCACAGGCCGCCGCCGCATTGTCGCCGCCGCCGCCCGCAACGACAGGCCGCTTCGGCATGCCCCAGGCCTTGGCAACTGACGGCGTCAACTGTCCTGTCGCATCGGTGCCCTCATATAGTTTCGGCATCTGGTCGCGCCGCATGAAGGAGGCATCGAGCAGCATGTCCGACCATTGGCGCTTGGCGATGTCGAGCCAGTAGGTGCCTGACGCGTCCGACATGTCGGAGGCATAGTCCGCCGTCATCCGGTAGCGGATATAATCCTTGGGCAGCAGCACTTTCGCCACCTTGTCGAAGACCTTGGGCTCGTGTTTCTTCACCCACACGAGCTTCGGCGCGGTATAGCCCGCCAGCGGAATATTGCCGGAAAGCCCCACGGCCTTCGGCTCACGCGCCATGATCTCCTCGCATTCGCGGAAGGAGCGCGCATCGTTCCACAGGATGCAGGGGCGCAAGACCTTTCCATCCTTGTCGAGAAGTGTCGCGCCATGCTGCTGCCCCGAAAGCCCGATGCCCTCGACGGCAGAAATCGCCTTGGGCTTTGCCTTGCCGAGCGTCTTCACAACGATGTTGCAGGCCTTCCACCAGTCTTCCGGATTCTGCTCCGACCATCCCGATTGCGGCCTGGACACCTTGAGCGGCGCTGAAGCCGTGGCGATGATCTTTTGGCTGGCGTCGATGAGGACGCCCTTTACCGATGATGTTCCGAAGTCCAACCCTAAATACATGTGCCGCCTCTTATGGAATGTTGTCGCGGAGATAGATGTCGATACGGATGCGCTCCATCGAATCGACGATGGGCGCCTTGTCGGCCTTGGACATGAGCACGCGAATGGCGCTCCGCACCTCATGGCCCGCGTCCTGGTTGATGACGATGTCGATGGTGCCGCTGATCAGCGCATGGCGTGACTCATCCGTCAGCTCATGCGCGATATAGACGACCTTGCGCGCGCGGCCCGAGGCTTCGAGCGCGGCGACGATGCCGGGTGTGCCCGCACCCACATTATAGAGCCCGATCAGATCGGCGTGATCGGCCAGCATCTGTGCCGCCACCGCCTGCACACGCTTCGGATCATCGCGGCTTTCGCGCACGGGCAATAGCGTGAGGTTCGGATATTCATGCAGCATCACCTGCTCGAAGCCGAACTGCCGCTCGATGTGATCGCGGAGCGAAAGCGATCCGGCGATCAGCCCCACCTTGCCGTTGCGGCCTGAGAGGTAGCGGCCCATGAGAGTGGCGGCGGTACGCCCTGCGGATGAATTGTCGATCCCCACATAATGATGGCGCTTCGAGTTCGGCACATCCGAAACGAGTGTCACCACCGCGACACTTGTCTCCACCAGCGCGTTGATGGCCTCGCGCACGCGGGGATGATCGAGTGCGACGACCGCGACGCCGTCATAAGTGCTGCCCAGCCGCTCGAGGGCGGAGGCCAGCGTTTCGGCATCGAAGACGTCGGTGAGGCGAAGGTCGATCACCGCCTTTTCCTGCACCATGCGCAAGGCGGCTGCGCGCACCTCGTCCGCCAGCGCGCTCATATAGGCATTGGTGCCCTCGGGCAGTACGAAGCAGAAGCGGTATTCACGCGCACGGGCAAGCCGGGCCGCCAGCCGGTCGGGCTGATAGTTTAATTGCCGGATGGCCTTCTCGACGCGGTCCACCGTCTGCGGGCGGACGGCGGCACGGCCATTCAGCACACGGTCGACCGTTGCGACGCTGACGCCTGCTTCTAGTGCCACATCCTCGATCGTCGCCCTGACCATGAACTTATCAAAGCGCTTTCGGGAATTTTGTCAATTCCTGATAGGCGTCTATCAACGGGGCTTGACGTGGTGGCTATCCCGGTTTCTGCTCCGGCGCAAATGGAGATGGCGGCATGACGGACCAGATCAGGATCAATCTCAATGCGGTGGCCTTCGGGCCGGGCGAAGTGCTGCTCGCCTACGCGGATGGCCTAACGGCATCGGCGGTTCGCTACTCCAGTGGCGTCGCCGCGGTCAAGATCACAAACCGCGTTGGCGAGATCATCTGCCTGCCGTTCCAGGGCCAGCAGATACACGACGCTGCATTCTATGGCCGCCGCCTCACCATGCGCTCGATGTTCGGCGATCCGCTTCCCGCGAGCGGTTATCTCGGCAACAGCGGCGGCTTCCTCGTGCATTGCGGCGCCACCGCCATGGGAAACCCCGCGGCGGAAGACAATCACCCGCTCCACGGCGAATTGCCAAACCTGCCATATGCCGAAGCCTTCCTCGAAATCGGCGAGGACGAACGCGGCGTGTGGATGGGTGTCTCCGGCATCGGGCGATACACCATCGCCTTCACGCACAACTACGAATCCCGCCCACTCGTCAAGCTTCATACCGGTGATGGCCGGATCGATGCCGAACTCGAGATCCGCAACCTCAAGCACACGCCGATGGAACTGATGTATCTGGCGCATGTGAATTTCCGCCCGCATGACGGGGCGTTGCTGGCCGACACCGTGCCCGACGACAAGGAACATATCCGCATCCGCACCAAGCTGCCGCAGGGCCTGTTCAGGCCGACCGAAAGCCACAAGGCGATGCTGAAGGCGCTGGATGATAACCCGGCCCTCCATCGTGACATCGCGGCGGGCAAGAAAGTGGACCCTGAAGTCGTGATGGGCCTGAGCTTCAGGTCCGATGCCGAAGGCTGGGCGCATGCCATGCAACTGCTGCCCGATGGTTCGGCGGATTACATCAGCCACCGGCCGGACGAATTGAAAGGCGGCGTGCGCTGGATGACCCGCAATGCCGATCAGGATGCGCTGGGCCTGTTCCTTCCGGGAACGGCGGAGGCAGATGGTTACACGGCGGAGAAAGCCAAGGGTAATGTGATGGTGGTGCCGCCGAAGGGATGCTTCCGCTGTGCCCTGAGCTTCGGCGCGCTGGATCCCACGGAAGCGGCAGCACTGAAGTCGAAGATCGAACGAGTGCGTAGTTAGAACTCTTACCCTGTCTCTCCATCACCGGCCTTGAGCCGGTGACCCAGACTTTTGGCATATGAGTCTGCGGAAAGTCTGGGTGGCCGGGTCAGGCCCGGCCATGGAGAGTGAAAGATGATCAGTCGACAGCCTTCGTCACGCCGCGCTGGTGGTCTCCCGAATAGACCTTGAAGCGTCCGATCTTGCGCTCTTCCACATAGCGTTTCACCATGGTGCGCGTGATATCGTCGGGCAGCCTGTCCCAGGGGATGGCGTCGAAGCTTGCCAGCACGGTACGGCCCCGCGCATGCAGAAGCGCCTCGCCACGGTAATAGATGCACTGTTCCTGGCTTTTCGGATTTTCATACACCGCGAAGAGAAAACCCAGTGTCGCATCGATTCCTTCACGTATGAGGTGGGCGTGAAGTTGCGAGGCGCTGCCATGGACTCCGTTCCGCCCCACTTCCGGCAGTGACAACCCACCCGGCCTGCCATCGGGCATCAGGACGAGGCGGCCCTCGTTCTCGAGGATGGCGCCGACGACCGTGCGGCTGGACGAGGCCGCGGCATTGACGGCTGCCTGCTCGAGGCCAAGCGTGATGTAGCCGCCGCGCGCATAGCCCAGCGGGTTGGCATCGGTATAGGAAAAAGCCTCGATGTGTCCCATCAGGATGATGTGGTCGCCCGCGTCGATCACCTGATAGCGGGCGCAATCGAACCACGCGGCCGAGCCATCGATCAGGGGATTGCCAAAGGGGCCCTTGTGCCATTTCGCGGCCTCGAACTTGTCGGCCCGTTTCGAGGCGAAAAGGACGGAGGCATCCTTCTGCGCTTCCGACAGGATGTTGACGGCAAAGCCCTTGGCCTGCCGGAACACATCCATGCTCGCCGCCGACTTGCCGATGCAGATCAGCAGCAGCGGCGGTTCGATCGAGACGGACGTGAAGCTGTTGGCGGTGAAGCCGCGGGGTTGGCCATCACCCCCCGCTGTCGTCACGATGGTGACGCCGGTCATGAAGCTGCCGAAGGCTGTCCGCAGTTCGCGCGCCTCGAATGGACTGAGGCGATGGCCAAGGAAGTCCTTCAGCAGCGCATTGGTTTCGTCCGCTGCGGTGAGAGGCATCAGATGACGCGCGCCCGGAATGACGGCGCTCTTCGCGCGGATTGCACCTGCTGCCATCGCTTCCGCCATGGCGGGCGTGGAGTTGGGGTCGCGTTCGCCCGTGGCAAAGAGCGCAGGGCAGAGGATGCCGGAGAGCTTGCCCGAATATTCGCGGTCGCCCGTGGCAAAAATCCTGTAGGCGGTGGCATAGCCCTGAGGGTCGACGGCCTTCAGCCAGTGGCCCACCTGGTTGCGAAGGGACGATTGCCCGGACCCGAACCAGCGGATGAGTGCCGGCTCCGCATCGATTGCCGGAGCCGCCGCGATCTCGGCGGCGCGCGCTTCAACGGCTTTCCGCGCAGCATCATCTCGCTCATGGACCGAGTTCAGTACGGCAACGCGTCTCACGCGCTGGGGCTTCATGATGGCAAGCCCCATGGCGACGAGGCCGCCCATGGAATGGCCCACCACATTGGCCTGTGAAATGCCGAGATCGTCGAGCAGCCGCCGCGCCTGCTGCACGTAATCGTCGAGCATGGCATTCTCTGGCGGCGCAGCACTTGCCCCATGGCCGAACAGGTCGAGTGCGATGACCCGGTGCGTGGCCGAAAACGCTTCGATCTGCGGCGCCCAG
>JBKJQU010000199.1:0-13162 GCA_046594995.1 Aestuariivirga sp. | reverse complement strand
GCACCTGGCAACAGAAGCCGGCACTTTATTTTTTGATCTCGCCTCTGTTTATACCCAGCACTTCAGTTGCTGACGGAAGTGCAGGTTTAGATTCGTGGCCATGATTCATCATCAACGAGGGTAAAATCTCATGCGCAGGAAAGGTCGCCAGGAAGGACCGAGGCGATCACCAAGTTGTCGCCTGAGTTCAAAATGTTTGCCTCGCGTCGATCATGATTGCGCAATTGAAGTCCCACTACGCGGTCGAACTGGTCGCGGACTGTTGCAACTTGTCACAGGTCGCAGCCAATAAAGTCAGCCAATCCTTCCAGTTTCATAGCATCGACAACTATGAAGTTGCCCCAATCTTCCATCAAGACTTCTTCCAGATCAACGTTGTTCGACAAGACAATCGACTCACCGTCTTTATGGCATTCAATCTTGATTGAGTTCAAAGCATTGAACTCCAATACTAACGCATCCATCGTTGAGGCATCCACCTGCTTGTTGGCCTCTTGATAAACTAAAGCTCGAGCGCCAACAATTTTTAGAGGCAGATTTGTGACGATGCTTTCAATTTCTTCCCTGGTTGAAAACACGATTCTTCCTCAAGGCCTGAATGCGCTCGTCACTCATCTGCTGTTCAATCTACCATCTTTGCGTATCGTGACAAAGTTGCCTTTCGGCGTCATTGTCGACGAAGTGGATTGTCTTCCCGAGGAAGCTCTTAACTGACCGCTCGCCATCAGGCCCGTAGGCGAAGGACCACACCCAGAAGCTTCAATTTCTGGTTCCAAGATTTCACCAGATGACTTTGACGCCTCACGGCGGCTATGATACGGGGCCGCTACCACTGATTTCCCCGGATTGTGACCCCCGATGCCTGACGACCTGATGCGCTATGACCTGCTCGCCCAGAATGCCCTGAAGGGCGTGGTGCGGGATGCGTTGAAGATCGCGGCGACGACGGGGCTGCCGGGCGAGCATCACTTTTACATTGCGTTCAACACCCGCCATCCGGATGTGACGATCAGCGAGAAGATCGCCCAGCGCTATCCGCGTGAGATGACCATTGTAATTCAGCACCAGTACTGGAACCTGCACGTCTATGACGACCGCTTCGAGGTGGAACTTTCCTTCGACAACGTGCCGGAAAAGCTCATCATTCCCTTCGACGCGGTGAAGGGCTTCCTTGACCCTGCCGTGCAGTTCGGCCTGCAGTTCGAATCGGTGGCGGTGGACCGCAAGCCAAAGGAAGTGGAAGCGCCGAAGCAGGCTGCCTCCGCCATGGCCGAGGCTGGCGCCGAGGCCGAAGAATCGCCCGAAAGTGCCGCGCAAGATGAAGCGGCCAAGGTTGTGTCGCTCGATCAGTTCCGGAAAAAATGAGGTTGCCGATGCTGCGCTCCCTGTTTCTTGCCGCCCTGCTCTGCCTCGGAGTTCCCGCCGCAGGTGCGATGGCGCAGACGGCTTCGGAGACGGCGGCACTCGCCGCGATGAGCGACCAGTCGCTGGCGAAGCTTCCCGCCAAGAAGGTGTTCGGCGGCCAGAAGCTTCCCACCCGCAGCATGAAGGCCCGCGCCATCGGCTCCTATGCCAAGGGCTGCATGGCGGGCGGCAAGGCGCTGACTGTGGATGGGCCTGCCTGGCAGGTGATGCGCCTGTCTCGCAACCGCAACTGGGGCCACCCCGATCTCGTCGCGCTGGTGGAGCGCCTCGCCATCGAAGCCAGGGGAAAGGACGGCTGGAACGGTTTGCTGGTGGGCGATCTGGCCCAGCCGCGCGGCGGGCCGATGCTCTCTGGCCATGCCAGCCACCAAGTGGGGCTTGATGCCGACGTCTGGCTGACGCCGATGCCCAACCGCACGCTGACTAAGCGCGAGCGCGAGGATATTACCGCCAAGCTCGTCGTGAAGGACCGCCAGACCATGGACTACAAGGTCTGGACCGAGGCCCATGCACGGCTTCTGAAGCGCGCAGCGTCCTATGATGAGGTGGCGCGCCTCTTCGTTCATCCGCCGATCAAGGCCGAACTGTGCAAATGGGCCAAGGGCGACCGCTCGTGGCTGGCGAAGGTGCGCCCATATTACGGGCACAACTATCACTTCCACATCCGCATCAATTGCCCGGCTGGCTCAACCACATGCAAGAACCAGGCACCGGCGCGCCCGAAGGACGGCACCGGCTGCGGCGAGGAGCTGGCCTACTGGATGGGCGATGTTCCCTGGGCGCCGAAGAAGAAGCCGGACAAGAAACCCGACCCGAATGTGAAGCCGCCGAAGCCCGCTCCGCCCTTGACACTGGCGGCCCTTCCTGCTGAATGCCGCGCCGTCGTGACGGCCGAATAGCCGCCGGAGAACAGACAAGGAGCAGCGCCGGAAAAGGCGCGTCCATGGAACAGAAAAAAGATCAGGCCCGCGGCCATTCAAAGTCGTCGGTCGCTCTGGCATACGCTTCGATCGGCGTCGTTTTCGGCGATATCGGAACAAGCCCGCTTTATGCGATGCGTGAAGCCCTCCACCCGGTGGTGGCGGCCGGCGGCGACCTGCGCGCGGCGGTGCTCGGCGTCGCCTCGCTGCTGATCTGGGCACTGATCCTGATCGTGACGCTCAAATACGTCGTCTTCCTGATGCGGGCTGACAACAAGGGCGAAGGCGGCATCCTGTCGCTCGTGGTGCTTGTCGAAACGCTGCTGCAGAAGAAGGGCGGCTTCGTGCTGGCGCTGGGCATCATCGGCGCGGCGTTCTTCTTCGGCGATGCGATGATCACGCCGGCGATGTCGGTGCTCTCGGCCGTCGAAGGCCTCAAAGTCATCAACCAGGGCTTCGAACCCTTTGTGGTGCCATTGACGCTGGGCATTCTCATCACGCTGTTCCTGTTCCAGTACAAAGGGACGGCAGGTGTTGCAAAGCTCTTCGCACCGATCACCGCGTTGTGGTTCTTTGTGCTGGGGGTGCTGGGCGTCTACCATATCTTCGACGATGTCCAGATCTTGTATGCCTTCAACCCGGCCTATGGCGCCTCCATGCTGGTGGAGCGCCCGGCCCTTGCCCTGCTGGTGTTCGGCGGCGTGTTCCTGGCCGTCACCGGTGGCGAGGCGCTTTATGCCGACATGGGCCATTTCGGACCGAAGCCCATCCAGATGGCATGGCTCGCGGTGGTGTTCCCCGGCCTCATCCTGAACTATCTGGGCCAGGGCGCCTTCATCATCTCGCATCCCCATGCGGTGGAAAATCCGTTCTTCCTGATGGCGCCGAGCTGGGGACTGATACCGCTTGTGGGATTGGCAACCTGCGTGACGGTGATCGCCTCGCAAGCGGTCATCACAGGTGCGTTCTCAATTGCGCAGCAGGCCATGTCGCTGGGGCTGTTCCCGCGCATGAGCATCACGCACACCAGCGAAACCGAGCAAGGCCAGATCTATGTGGGTCAGATCAACTGGATGCTGCTGGCGGGTGTCATCATCCTGGTGCTGGTGTTCAAGTCGTCCACCAACCTCGCGTCCGCTTATGGCATCGCCGTCAACACCTCGATGGTCGTCGATTCCATGCTTGCGATCATCTTCTTCTGGAAGGCCCGGACGCTGCCGCGCTGGTTCGTGGTGCCCGCGCTCTCGGTAATCCTCGCGATCGAACTGACCTTCATGACAGCGAATGGCTTGAAGCTCGCCAACGGCGGCTACATGCCGGTGCTGCTTGGCGCTACCATCATCCTGTTGATGGTGACGTGGATGCGCGGGCGGCAGGCATTGGCCGCGAAGCTGCGGAAGGAATCGGTCGAACTGCTGCCGCTGCTTGAAAGCCTCGAGCGCCGCCAGCCGACGCGCGTGGCAGGCGCCGCAGTGTTCTTGCAGACCGATCCCGTCTATGCGCCAAGCGCTCTGATGCACAACCTGAAGCACAACCGCGTTCTGCACGACAGGCTGGTGTTCATTACGGCGGAGACAACGACAGAGCCACGCATCGAGGGCGAGCGCGTGACGGTCAAGCAGTTGCCGCTTGGCGCATGGCTGGTGGAGGCCCGCTTTGGTTACATGGAGCAGCCGGACGTGCCGCGCGCGTTGCGGGCCTGTGCGCCCTTCGGCCTCGAGATCGATCCAAGGCAAGCCTCCTATTTTCTTGGCCGGCGTGTCATTCGTATGTCAGCGCGCTCTGCATTACCGTATTGGCAGCAGCGCATCTTCATCATGATGGCAAACCAGTCGGCACGCGCTATCGAGTTCTTCCGCATTCCGCCAGACCGCGTGGTCGAACTCGGGATGCAGATGAGCATCTGACAAAAAAGGTAGAGCATGTCCCTCCTTGCGCCCTTCTCCACCCCCGGCCGCTTCTGGCGCGGCAATCTCCACACACATTCAAATCTTTCCGACGGCGCGCTGAACCCCGGCGCGGTGGTCGATGCCTACAAGAATGCGGGCTACGACTTCATGCAGTTGTCGGAGCATTTCATCGGCAATTTCGACTGGCCGATTGCCGACACGCGGAGCGTCCGCTCCAACAATTTCACGACGCTGATCGGCGCCGAACTCCATGCGCCCGAAACCGCCGTGGGCGAGCTCTGGCATATCGTGGCCGCCGGATTGCCGCTGGATTTTCCGAAGAATCTTGATGGCGAGACAGGCGTGCAGGTGGCGCAGCGTGCGGCGGAAGCCGGAGCCTTCATCGGCATCGCGCATCCGGCATGGTCGCAGCTCACGATCGAGGATGGCCGCGCCATCGATTGCGCCCATGCGGTGGAAATCTACAATCATGGCTGCGCCATCGAGAACGATCGCGGCGACGGCTGGTATCTGCTCGACCAGCTGCTGACCGAAGGAAAGCGCCTGACCGCATTCGCGACAGATGACGCGCATTTCAAGACACCCGATCATTTCGGCGGCTGGGTGCATGTGAAGGCAGAAAGCCTCGATCCGGACGGGCTGCTGACAGCATTGAAGTACGGCGAATACTATTCGAGCCAGGGCCCGCAGATCTACGGGATCGAGATGCAGGGCAAGGAGATTTCGATCTCGTGCTCGCCCGTCGACACGATCACCGTGCTCTGCGGCACCTCGCGCACCATGATGCGCAATGGCCGCGCCATCACGGACGCGAGCTTCGACCTCGCGAAGCTGGAAAAGGGCTGGCTGCTGAAAAAGCAGAGCGCCTGGTTCCGCGTCGCCGTCATCGACAATGACGGCAAAAAGGCCTGGAGCAACCCGATCTGGTGGGATGAGTTGTAGGTCTCGTTCCCTCATGCCTAGGTGCGAGCGCAAGCGAGCCTCGAGGCATATGTTGCGCGCTGCAGCTGGCCCTTCGAGGCCCGGCTTTGCCGGGCACCTCAGGGTGAGGGGTGTTTAGATGCCGCTCTGGCTCATCATCACCGGACTGGGCATCACCCAGATCATCGGCTGGGGCACCACCTATTATGCGCTGGGCGCGCTGTCCCAGGATATCGCCACGGAGACCGGCTGGTCGAAGGCGCTGATCTTTGGGGCCTTTTCCGCAGCCCTTCTGGTGAGCGGGATGATCTCGCCCTGGGCTGGACGCTTCATCGACCGCCGTGGCGGACGGAAACTGATGATGTCGGGGTCGCTGCTTTCCGCTCTGGGGCTGGGCGTCATCGGCGTGTTTCCTCATCCCGTCACCTATGTGGCAGGCTGGCTGGTGCTGGGCGTTGCCATGCGGCTTTCGACCTATGATGCCGCCTTTGCCAGCCTTGCGCAGATCACCGGCGCGGGTGCGCGCCGCGCTATTTCATACCTCACGCTGTTTGGCGGCCTGGCCTCGACCGTATTCTGGCCGCTGAGCCATGTGCTGTCGGTCAATGTCGGCTGGTCGAACGCCATGCTGGTCTATGCGGCACTCCACCTTCTCATCTGCCTGCCCATCCATGCCGCCGTCCTGGGGGCTGCGAAGGGCGAGAAGGCTGGCGCTGTGGTAGAAGACGATGATCATGCCCCCTTGCAAGGCGTAACACGCAGCAGGGCCATGGCGCTGTTTGCCGCAATCGTGGCATTCAACGGGCTGGTGTTTTCCTCGATCTCCGCGCATGTCGTGCCATTGTTCGAGGGGCTGGGCTTTGCGGGCGGAGAAGCCGTCACCATGGCGGCGTTGATCGGGCCGTCGCAGGTGGCAAGCCGCATCGGCGAGATCATGCTGGGGAAAAAGCTCAAGGCCGTGCACCTTGGCCTCATCGCCTTCGGGATGCTGCCCGTGGCGCTGGCCGTCTTCGCGATCGGAGGCTTCACGGCCACGGCGGCACTGGTCTTCGCCGTGCTTTATGGCGCGTCGAACGGGCTTGTCACCATCGCCAAGGGCGCCGTGCCGCTGGTGCTGTTCGGGCGGAAAGGCTACGGCGAGGTGCTGGGGGTGATCGCCGCGCCGAACCTGGTGCTGAACGCTGCCGCTCCCCTGCTGTTCGCGCTGCTGTTGAGTGTCACCACGCCGCAGACGGCGCTGATGATCGCGGGCGGTGCGGCATTGATCTCAGGGCTTTGCATGATGCTGCTCGCGAGACTGCACCCGCGCTGATACGATCTCCGTCTGGTTGGCAGGCACCGCCCGCTGGTGCTATTGACCCCATCGCATTCAAACCGGAAGCCTGATCCAATGACCAAGACCCGCACCGAGACCGATAGCTTTGGCCCCATCGAGGTCGATGCCTCTAAATACTGGGGCGCGCAGGCGCAGCGCTCGATCGGCAACTTCAAGATCGGCTGGGAGAAGCAGCCACAGCCGGTGGTGCGCGCGCTTGGAATCGTGAAGCGTGCGGCGGCGGAGACCAACATGGCGCTGGGCCGCCTGGACAAGACCATCGGCGAGACGGTGGTAAAGGCCGCTCAGGAGGTGATCGACGGCAAGCTCGACGAGCATTTTCCGCTGGTCGTGTGGCAAACCGGTTCCGGCACGCAATCCAACATGAACGCCAACGAGGTGATCTCGAACCGCGCCATCGAAATGATGGGCGGCGTGATGGGTTCGAAGAAACCCGTGCATCCGAACGACCATGTGAACATGAGCCAGTCGTCGAACGACACTTATCCGACGGCCATGCACATCGCCTGCGCCGAGCAGATCCACCACGACCTGCTGCCCGCACTCCGCCATCTGCACAAGGCGCTGGACGGCAAGGCGAAGCTCTGGGCGAATATCATCAAGATCGGCCGTACCCATACGCAGGATGCGACACCCCTCACACTCGGTCAGGAATTCTCGGGCTACGCGAAGCAGGTGGAGAACGGTATCAAGCGCATCGAGCAGACGATGCCGATGCTTATGGAACTGGCGCAGGGCGGAACCGCCGTCGGCACCGGCCTCAACGCGCCTGTGGGCTTTGCCAAAATGGTGGCCGAGCGCATCGCCGCCATCACCGGCATGGAATTCACGTCCGCACCCAACAAGTTCGAGGCGCTGGCCGCGCATGACGCGATGGTGATGAGCCATGGCGCTATCAACACGGTGGCCGCTTCGCTGTTCAAGATCGCGAATGACATCCGCTTCCTGGGGTCAGGCCCGCGTTCGGGCTTGGGCGAACTGTCGCTGCCCGAGAACGAGCCCGGCTCCTCCATCATGCCGGGCAAGGTGAACCCCACGCAGTGCGAGGCCCTGACGATGGTCTGTGTACAGATCTTCGGCAACCACGCGGCGATCACGTTCGCCGGAGCCTCTGGTCATTTCGAACTGAACGTGTTCAATCCCGTGATGGCTTATAACTTCCTCCAGTCCGTGCGCCTGATGGCCGATGCGGCGGTGAGCTTTACCGACAATTGCGTGATGGGCATCGAGGCGCGCGAGGACAATATCGCGGAGGCCCTCGGACGCTCGCTGATGCTTGTCACGGCACTTGCGCCGAAATATGGCTACGACCGCGCCGCCAAGATCGCCAAGACCGCGCACAGACAAGGCACGACCTTGCGCGAGGAAGCGGTGAAGGATGGAATCGACGCAGACGACTTCGACCGCATCGTGCGGCCCGAGGACATGATCGGGCCGAAGTGATCCGATGAGCGAGATCGTCAGCCTCAAGCTTTACCGCAAGCGCAACGCCCGCGCCGTGAAGGAAGAACACGCCGCGGAAAACCGCGCGAAGTTCGGGCGCACGAAGGCAGAGAAGCAGCTGACTGAGGCCGAGAAGGTCAAGATCGCGAAAGACCTCGACGCCCACAAGCGCGAGGAGTGATGGGCACCGACCTCAAGCGCTCGCTCACCATCGCGGGCCACCGGACGTCGCTGTCGCTCGAGCCGGAGTTCTGGGACGCGCTGCAACGCGAGGCGGCGCGGCGGAACCAGCCGGTGGCTGCACTGGTCAACGAGATTGACCAGTCGCGGGGAGCGCGCAACCTGTCGAGCGCCATCAGGGTATGGCTGCTGGGTATCCTGTCCACGCCGCGATAATCATTGCGAAGGCGCAGCGCCGGAATCAGGCGACATCATCACGGGCGCGCCTTCGGGCTGGACGAGGATGACAGGGCCTTGGCTGAGCGGTTCCGGCCGGGTAGCTGCCTGCTGCACGGGTTTCGGCTTTGGCGGAACCGCCGACGTAACGCGCGCAAGGCGGCGGTAGATGCGGATTTCGCGCAGCCGCTGCTTCACTTCCGACTTGTTGATGTCCGCATTCGCCGCGCGCTCGGCCTCGATCTGCTGGCGGAGGCGCTCGGCTTCAAGCACCCGCATCTCGGCATGAACCTTGATCTCGCGCTTCCTCAGGATCAGTTCGTCGCGTTGGGCATAATAGGCGGCAAGCCGCTCCTCATCGATCACGCGCTGCTTTTCTTCTTCCACGGCAAGCCGCTTCTGTTCCTCTTGCAGGCGTTCCAGTTCGTCGATTCCCTGCTGCATGATGGTGACTCCGAGTTTGGTCGCAAGCTCGGAATTGTCCTCGTTGCGGGACAGTGCCGCCGGCGGCCCGGCATAGGCGATGCTCATCGCCGGAAGGTCCTTCCGGCCTTTGAGCGATAACGTGATGGACGTGTCGATTTCGCCCAATGCCAGTTCGGCAAGCGTTTGGACCTGTACGTCCGCCTCATCCGATTTCAGGCCGAAGGGCAGGAAACCAACCTCGCCATTGGCAATGGTGATCGTGCCGCTTACCTTGCCGACCGGGAGGCCCTCGCCGCCACGCAGCGCATCGAAGGCTGCAGTGATTCCTGTTGCATCTTTCGCCTCCGCCAACGTGCGATTGAATGCGGCGGGCGTGATGCCAAGCAGGCGCAAATCGCTGAACTCGTAGAAGCCGCTGCCGCGAAGTGCGGCCAGCGTGCCGCCCGGACTGCGGCCTTCGGACTGGAATTTCACGTCCAGCACGCCAAGCCCGCTCGCCACCGGCGCACCGTTGATAAGCGCAAGCTGCTTCTGGAGATCGACCGGGATCTTGGCGCGGCCCTCGATCTTGCGGCTTGAATCGGACCCGCGCGAGCTGACCTCGATTGCGGCGTCCCGGCCCGTCTCGTCCTTGGCGAACATCGCGAGCCTGATCTCGTCAGGCGAAACCGTGACACCGATCTCCGCGCCGCGCGCCATGAAGTGCTGGTGCACCTGAAGCACCTCGGGCCTGATCCAGACTTCGCCAGTCAGGCCGAAGGGAAAGCCGGAGGAAAAGGACGTTTCGAGATCGGGGTTTGCACCCGTCCAGTTGACGAAGACAGGCGCCAGAACATCGAGCAGCGCAAGCCGCCCGAGCGTGATCTGCGCCTTTACCGCGCGTGCGGCATCGAATTCGGCGCTGCCGCCAATCCTGTTGTCTCCAAAGCGCCCGGAGATCGCCGGCAGCTTCCATGCGGTGCCTTCGCTGACGATTGCCGACTCAATCGACATCACGCCCTCGGGAAGTGCTGAAACCGGCAGGCCCGCTGCCTCTGCCAGGCCGCGCATATCGGTGGAGCGGGCAGAGAGTTTTCCATCAAGACCAAACCCGGCGCTTAAAGGATTGACGTTGCCCTGGTAGTCGAAGCGCGCGCCATAGGCCTGCAATGAGGCATTGGCCATGAAGCCATCCTTCGGTGTTCCGGCGGCCTTGAAATCGATCCGTCCGGGCGCGGTGTCTTCCGCAACGGGTTCAAGACCGAACAGGGCAGCGAGACGCGCCGAATGCAGAGATGTAACGGCGGCCTCGGCGCTCATATCCATCCGTGCACTGACGGTGCCGTTGCCGGACATCGTCAGTTCGCCCGCCGTGCCGTTGAGGCTGAAGCTGATGTCGGGGCCCTGCTCCGACGGCTTGACGCCGAGATCGCCGCGCAGGGACGTAGGCCCAAGGTTCATCGCCCAGGCCGGATCACCATCGCCGCGCACGAGGCCCAGAAGCCGCAGCAGCTCGCGCGGGTCTTCGGCCTTGACGT
This sequence comes from Aestuariivirga sp., assembly GCA_046594995.1. Taxonomy (GTDB): domain Bacteria; phylum Pseudomonadota; class Alphaproteobacteria; order Rhizobiales; family Aestuariivirgaceae; genus Aestuariivirga. The sequence goes on along the minus strand of JBKJQU010000199.1, from coordinate 2,868 downwards.
CGACGCCTATCGAACCATTGGCACCCTTGCCGGTGTCGAGAATGAGGCCATTGGCCTCGAGCCGCGCACCGCCCACCGAGCCAATGGACAGCGTGCGGAGATCGAGCCCGTTGGAGCCCGACGCCAGATCGACCGCCACATCCCCGGCAGTGACGCCGTTGAGGAGAAGTTCGGCTGCTTGCAGCGTCAGCCGCAGGTCCGGCACCTCGCCTTTCGGCAGCATGGCGGCCGCCAGCCCGGCAATGCCCTGACCGCCATTCAGCGAAGTTGCTGAAATGCCCTGTGGCATGAAGCTGTCGATGTCGATGCGGTTGCCGTCGATGCGGAGATCGATGGCTCCCCGTCCGGCGGACGTGACGGAGAGTTCGCCACTGCCGCGCTCGCCATCCAGTTCATACTGCGTCTTGGACAGCCGGACACGGGACGCGGTGATGCTGACATCCGTCTGCATCTTGAAGCGGCCCCGGCTTCCGGTCCACAGGCTTGCGAGACTATCCTTGCCTTCAGGCCAACCCCACTGGACGAGTGCGCGCAGATCGTTCGACTCGAGCGCCAGATCGCCCGCAAGCTCGGCTCCTGAATCGCCGGGGAAATAAACCCCTTTGAACAGCATCTGCGAGCGGCCCGGAAGGCCAGTCGAAAATTCGCCGATGCGCAGCGCGTTGCGGTCAGCCTCGAGGCCAAGCGAGACATTGTCGAGGTTCTCGCCGCCAGTCTTGAGTGCGGTGACCTTCATGGTGCCCGCTATGCTCATGTCGGCGGGCAGCAGTTTCAGGAGGCTGTCGGCCAGTGCCAGCCCGCCCGCTTCCCGCAGCAGGCCGCGCGAGCCCGCGCCAGCAAGTTTATCAAGATCGAGCATCGCGGAATTGAGATCGACGCGCGCCTCGATATGGCGGCCCAGCGTGAGGCGGGCCGAACCCGTTGTGATGACACCGCCCGCCTGAGGATCGTTTGGCGCAATCTCGATCGAGTCGAGATCGACGGCATCGAAGCTTGCCTTGATCTTTGAGGTGAACACGAGCGGCTGCACCGCGCCCTCGGCATCGGATTTGCCATCGCCTGTCGCCGCAGGCTCGATCCGCAATTCGCCTTCGGCCTGGGTTCCATCCTGCACGCCGTCAAAATTAAGCACGATGCCCGAACCGTCCGCTGCCGCCGCGCTGAGGCCGAAGCGGAACGGCTCATCAGCCACCCATGTGCCGGTGGAGAGCGAGATATTGTAGGCCTTGTCGTTGTGCAGCGACACGGAGCGCATGCGCCATGGGCCTTTGACGCTCGGCGAAGAGAAGGTCGCATTGAAATCATCGAGCGTGACCGTCTCGTCGCGCCTGCGGTCGGCGAATTGCAGGGTGCCGCCGCGCAGCGTGATCTGGTCGAGGCTGACGCGCGAGAGGATATCGCTCTCGATCAGGTCGGCAGCAGGCTTGAACACCCAGTTGCCTTCGCCGGTCGCAAGGCGCTGAAAACGGACGACGGGACCTTCGATCTCGACCGCCTCGACATCAAAGCCGCCATTGGCGAGGCCCGCGAGCGTCATGCGTACCACGATGCGGTCTGCCCGCGCGAACTCAGGTGTTTCGACACCCGGCGGATTGGCAATCGTCACGTTGTCGGCCGTGAGGCGCGGCCACGGGAAGAGACGCGCGGATATTGGCCCCTCGATTTTCACGCTGCGGCCCGTGAGCTTCTTGCCATAGGCTTCGAGATCGGCGCGGTAGCCGTTCCAGTCCACGATGAAGGGCGCCGCGAGCAAGCCGGCGACGGCGATCACCAGCAGGATTCCGAAATAGAATACTGGCGATTTCCAGATCTTCATGGGCGCTCGTGTTGAAATCGCATTGCGTCAATCAAATGGCGGCGTTCTTGCCAGGGTTCATGATGTTCTTCGGATCAAGCGCGCGCTTGATGTCGCGCATGAAGGCAAGCGCCGGGCCGTGCTCCTTTTCAAGATAGGCCACCTTGCCGGAGCCGATGCCATGCTCGCCCGTGCAGGTGCCGCCCATGGCAATGGCACGGTCGATCATGCGGCCATACACCTCCTTCACCCGCTTCACCTCGGCCGCATCGCTGCGGTCGCAGAACATCACGACATGGAAATTGCCATCGCCCACATGGCCGACGATGGGCCCATAAAGCCCGTTGGCGGCGAGATCAGCCTGGGTTTCGGTGACGCATTCGGCGAGTCTCGAAATCGGCACGCAAACATCCGTCGCAAAGGACTCCCTACCGGGCATGAGCGATTTCGTGGCCCAGAAGGCATCGTGCCGCGCCTGCCAGAGCTTCTGGCGGTCTTCTTCCTTGGTGGCCCAGCTGTACGGGCCGCCGCCAAGGTCTTCCGCAATGGCCGCGAAAGTTTCCGCCTGCTCCTGCGCGGAAGCGGCCGTGCCGTGAAATTCGAGGAACAGCGTGGGCTTTATTTCGAGGTCGAGCTTCGAATAGGTGTTGAAGGCCTTTACATGCTCCTCATCGACGAGTTCGATGCGGGCAATGGGCAGGCCCATCTGGATCGCGGTAATGGTGGCGTTGCAGCAGGCCTCGACGCTCGGGAACGGGCAGACGGCGGAGACGATCGATTCCGGAATCCCGTAGAGCTTCAGCGCCACTTCGGTGATGACGCCGAGGGTGCCTTCCGATCCCACCAGCAGCCGTGTCAGGTCATAACCGGCGGAAGATTTCTTGGCGCGCGAACCGGTACGGATGATTTCTCCGTTCGCCATCACCGCGGTGACGTTCAGCACGTTTTCCCGCATTGTGCCGTAGCGCACCGCATTGGTGCCGGAAGCGCGCGTCGCCGCCATGCCGCCCAAGCTCGCATCCGCACCCGGATCGACGGGAAAGAACAGCCCCTGGTCGCGCAGATGCGTGTTC
>JBKJQU010000420.1:0-4962 GCA_046594995.1 Aestuariivirga sp. | reverse complement strand
CTTCTGCCGGAATACCGATACCCGCTCCTATACCGATAATCCACAATGTCGAATAAAAATAGCGTTTGAGCCTGCTTGTAAACTTTACCATCGCCTTGGTCCTACTCCTTACTAATTTTAAATTACATTAGCTTCGGCCCCAACGTTCAATCATTTATAATGTTCCTAAAATTAAGTCGAATCAAATCTTAACAACAGGTTAATGCCCTGTGGTCGACTGCCGTAACGTAAATTAAACAGAAAATTTGATCTGGACCTGCAAAGATTGATCGGCAGTTGTCGGCAGGTCCCTGCTTCATTTTCCTGAAGCAATATTTCGGCTTAGACTGTGATGGCTGAGTAGGGGGCGTGGTTGGAGTAGGTTTCCAACAGCCTCTGCCAACCCTATGTTCTTTAAACATTTAGATTTTTCTGAAACGGTCCTTCAAAACCGCCTTGCTAATGCTCTCTTGAATGGAGGACATCAGCATGAAGACGCTTCGGATTATTATTGCAGCTGCTATGTTAGGTTTTGGCCTGTTCAGCCAGCCAAGCCCGTCGGAAGCCACGACCCGTATCTCAAACGATCGCGGCGGACCGGTGATAAAATATGCGCTCCGTGTCTTGAAAATGAAGCGCGCCGGCACTCATGTTGCTATCACGGGGCGCTGTGCGTCGGCCTGCACTCTCCATCTTTCATTACCAAAGAACCGCATGTGCATCAGTCGTGGCGCATCTTTCGCATTTCACCTGCCCTACGGCGCATCACGCAACGGCAACCGTACGGCAGCTTCCTATCTGATGCGGTCCTATCCGCAGTGGGTGCGGCGGTGGATTGCGAGCCAGGGGGGATTGTCATCTCGCATGATGACAATGAGATTTGCCCATGCCAGCCGGTTCATAGCGACCTGCAATCCCGTGACGGCATCGCGCCGCGGACGGGGCGCCTGATTCCCAAGGTGTTTCAAACCAAACAGCTTCAATAATCGGGTGAGCGTAAGCTACACTGACCGGCATTCAACTTACGCGGTGAGTGATCGCTTTCCATGCTCATACTTTTCGACAAGGTTCTGTCTGCTTTTGCCTTCCCGCTGGGCATGGCACTTTCAGGCTTGTTGATCGCGGCATTGCTTCTGGGACTTCGGCTCAGGCGAGCAGGGCTGTCGCTGATGGCCGCCATGTCCGTGCTGCTCTGGACCGCATCAATGCCGGTCACCGCGCAGTTCTTCCTTGGCACACTGGAAGGGCAATACCCCGCCCGGTTGATCGAAACCTATCCACACGCAGATGTCGTCGTGGTGTTGGGCGGCGGGATCAGCATGGCTGATGATGCCAATCCCTATCCCGATTTCGGCGAAGGGTCGGATCGCATTGTCCATGCCTTTCGCATCCTGAAGGCTGGCAAGGCAAACAAGGTTCTGCTGTCGGGGGGCAGCGTGTTCGATCCCGATGCGCTGTCCAGTGAAGCGCATGCGATGGCGGAGCTGCTCGTGTCGCTGGGCATCGACCGTGCCGCCATCTTGATCGAGGGTTCAAGCCGCAACACCTATGAAAACGCCCGCAACAGCGCAGCGATCTGGAAAGAACAGGGTTTCAGGTCAGGTCTTCTGGTGACGTCTGCCAGCCATATGCCGCGCGCGCTGGCCACCTTCCGGAGCGCCGGCTTGCTGCTGGAACCCGCCTCGACGGATGCCAATTCGGGAGGAGGCCTCCCGCCTTTTCCCATGCCCTATTTGCCGGACACCGGGAGCCTGGACTTCACGACCAAGGCACTGAAGGAGTGGCTGGGCCTTCTGGTTTACCGCTGGCGCGGCTGGGCGTGAGAAAGCCTGGGTGGCTTCAGGCCATTTGCCGGAAGTAGTCCGCCGTCCGCTTCAAGCCCTCTGCCAGCGCCACCTTTGGCTCCCAATCGAGCTTGGCTTTGGCAATGCTGATATCCGGCTGGCGCTGGCGGGGATCATCGGCAGGCAAGGGCATATGGATGATCTTCGATTTTGACCCCGTGAGCTTCAACACCTCTTCGGCAAGTTCGAGCATTGTGAACTCGACCGGATTGCCGAGGTTCACCGGGCCTGTCACCGATTTGTCCGTCGCCATGAGCCGCAGGAAGCCCTCGATCAGGTCGTCCATATAGCAGAAAGACCGCGTCTGCGAGCCGTCGCCATAGATCGTGAGGTCTTCACCGGCCAGCGCCTGCATGATGAAATTCGACACGACGCGCCCGTCCCTTGGATGCATGCGGGGACCATAGGTGTTGAAAATGCGCGCCACCTTGATATCGACGCCGTGCTGGCGGTGATAATCGAAGAACAGGGTCTCGGCGCAGCGCTTGCCCTCGTCGTAACAGGAACGGGTGCCGATCGGATTGACATTGCCCCAGTAATCCTCCGTCTGCGGATGAACTGCCGGATCGCCGTAAACCTCGCTGGTCGAGGCCTGGAAAATCTTGCACTTCAGGCGCTTGGCGAGACCCAGCATGTTGAGCGCTCCAAGAACCGAGGTCTTCGTCGTCTGCACCGGATTGTGCTGATAGTGAATCGGGGAAGCGGGACAGGCCAGATTGAAGATCTCGTCGACCTCAAGCTTCAGCGGATTGCAGACATCGTGGCGCATGAACTCGAAGCGCGCATGGCCGTGCAGATGATCGATATTGCGCTTCGTGCCGGTGAAGAGATTATCGGCGCAGACGACTTCATGGCCCTGTTCGATCAGACGATCGATGAGGTGCGAGCCGAGGAAGCCGGCACCGCCGGTTACCAGGATGCGCTTCCGGCTCTCATAAAGTCTTGCCATGCCGTCTCAATGCCTCTCGAACTTGGTTTCGACCAGCCGCAAATGCTTCAGGCTGTGGTGCTCGACTTGAATGGAATGATCTCGGCGTTCTGGTCCGCCGGCGGAACAACGACCGCACGCCCGATCGAATGATAGATGAAGCCCGTATCCTTCACATCATCGATCCCGAAGAGATTGCGGAAGTCGACCATGACAGGCTGGCGCATGCCCTTGCCCAGGCGGCGGAGGTCCAGGCCACGGAACACGTTCCACTCGGTCAGAACCACAATCGCATCGGCACCGATTGCGGCGGAATAGGCATCTGCACACCACTGCACAGATTCGAATGTGCTGCGGCCATTGTCCATGGCGACAGGATCGAATGCGGCGACAGCGGCGCCGCGCCTTTGCAGTTCAGGGATCACGGTAAGCGCCGCTGCATCGCGGATATCGTCCGTCTCGGCCTTGAAGGCAATGCCCAGAATCGCGATCTTGCGGCCGTGCAGCGTACCTCCCACGGCCTCCTCGATACGGTCGGCCAAAGCCTTCTTGCGGGCCTCGTTGGCATTGATCACATTCTCGACAATGGTGAAGGGTTCGCCATACTGGCGCGCCGTTGCAGCCAGGGCGCGCGTATCCTTCGGGAAGCATGAGCCGCCATAACCCGGGCCAGGGCTGAGGAACTGCAAGCCAATGCGCTTGTCGAGGCCCATGCCGCGGCCTACATCCTGAACGTCGGCGCCAACGCGTTCGCAGAGATCCGCAAGCTGGTTCACGAAGGCGATTCGCGTTGCGAGGAAGGTATTGGCGGCATACTTGATGATTTCGGCCGCCTCGCAGGATGTGGCGACAATCGGCACGTCCTTGGCTGAGAGTGGCCGGTATAGCTGGCGGAGTGCGGCCTCGGCACGCTCGGATGAAACTCCGATCACCACACGGTCGGGACGCAGGAAGTCCTCGACGGCGGAGCCTTCACGCATGAACTCAGGGTTCGAAGCCACCTCGAAATCGCCGTCGGGCCTGGTGCGCCGGATGATCTCATGAAGCTTCGCCGCAGTGCCCACCGGAACGGTAGACTTGGTGACGATGACCGTGAAACCCCGCATCGCCTTGGCGATTTCTTCGCCGGCAGCATAGACGTAGGACAAGTCGGCAGCGTCTTCACCCTCGCGGGTGGGGGTGCCGACTGCGATCAGAACAATATCTGCCGATGCCACGGCTTCGGCGAGGTTTTCGGTGAACACGAGGCGGCCGGCGAGGCGGTTGGCCGTCACGATGGGCTCGAGGCCCTGCTCATAGATCGGGATCTTGCCGTTCTCCAGCGCCGCGACTTTCCGTGCATCACGGTCAACGCACGTCACATCATAGCCAAAGTCCGAAAAACAGGCCGCAGACACAAGGCCCACATAGCCGGCGCCGATTACAGTCAGTTTCATGTTGCCTCCAGATTACCGGCTGCCACCGGCTATGCCTGATTTGGAATATGCCCTTACATACTGCTTTCGGGCGCGCGAGAGAATAGCTGAAGGAGACAAACCAGTTTTGAAGTAAATGCGTTGGGTTGCGGCAGCTATGGCCCACGCACCCCACGGCCCGCCCGGGCGGCAAGTTAAGAGAATGTTAACCCTGATTATGTTTGACTGCGTGCTGAACGGACGAGTTATCCAGTGCGATCCGGACCCGGCGGGAGGCATCATGAAACACGGGAGCAACTTTGTTCCGGCAATGACTGATCCCTCCTGGAGCCACCCGGCGCCGGTTACTGTCCTGGCTTCAGGGAGCGACATCGCCCGCCAACTTCTGGCAATGCGTGAGGCTGCTCGTGCTGCCGGTCTTGCTAAAGTTGTCGTCTGCCTTGACTATGCGTATTACGAGGCACTGGGGGCGGATCGTCATCAAGACCAGGCTGGCGCCGAAGCAACCTGAGGCGCAGATCCCTCAGGGGCACACGGCTGGAAGATCGTGCAAAGGGCTAAAGTTCTGCCGTCCCGGTCTCCGATCGATGCGCGGAACCGCCGCAGTAACGTGTTCAGTGGAATCTCTTCTGTTACTGAAAGTGCAGCATCCGCCGCATCCCCTTTACTTGACTGCCGAGCACAGTACAGGCCTAGCGCCTGAGTTCACTCAAACACAGAGTAGAAACTTCCTGTGTCACGATCGCTTTAATCGGGTTCACTCCATTTCCTTCCGTAGGCGGAGTAACGTACAGAG
>JBKJQU010000393.1:0-3255 GCA_046594995.1 Aestuariivirga sp. | reverse complement strand
GTGCCGAGCCCTGAGCGCAGTTTCGAGAGCGAGTCGAAATCCATCGGCGTGTCGATGATCTGCTCGGCAGGTACCATGCGGACGGATGAACCACCGGGGATGACCGCCAGAAGATTTTCGAAACCGCCGCGCACACCGCCGGCATGGCGCTCGATCAGTTCGCGGAAGGGAATGCCAAGCTCTTCTTCGACGACACAGGGCTTGTTCACATGGCCCGAGATGCAGAACAGCTTCGTGCCGAGGTTGTTGGGACGGCCGATGGATGAGAACCACGTTGCACCACGGCGCATGATAGTGCCCGCCACCGCGATCGATTCCACATTGTTCACCGTCGTCGGCGCGCCATAAAGGCCCACGTTCGCGGGAAACGGCGGCTTCATGCGCGGCTGGCCCTTCTTGCCTTCGAGGCTTTCAAGCATCGCGGTTTCCTCGCCGCAAATGTAAGCGCCCGCACCATGATGCACGACGACGTCGAAATCCCAGCCATGCACGTTGTTCTTGCCGATCAGGCGCGCTTCATAGGCCTGGTCGACAGCGGCCTGCAGATGCTCGCGCTCGCGGATGAATTCACCGCGCACATAGATATAAGCCGTGTGGCAGCCCATCGCAGCGCCTGCCAGCAGGCTGCCCTCGACGAGCAGATGAGGCTCGTGGCGCAGGATTTCACGATCCTTGCAGGTGCCGGGCTCCGATTCATCGGCGTTCACGACAAGGTAATGCGGACGCTCGCCGATCACTTTTGGCATGAAGCTCCACTTCAGGCCCGTTGGAAATCCGGCGCCGCCGCGGCCACGAAGGCCAGAAGCCTTCATCTCGCCCACCATCCAGTCGCGGCCTTTATCGATGAAACCCTTGGTTCCATTCCAGCAGCCGCGCTTCTTCGCGCCATCGAGGCCCCAGTCATGGAAGCCGTAGATGTTGGTGAAGATGCGGTCCTTGTCAGCGAGCATCACTTACCCTCACTTCTTCTTCGGCTTTTCGCCGGTGGGGCTGTCGGGCCGCAAGCCGGAGCTAAGTTTCTTCGCCTGCTTCACCCAGTCGTCGCGTTTGGCGCGACCCTTGAAGCCTTCGAGGCGATCGTCCACCCAGGCCAGTTCCTTCGCCGTCCATGCGGCGATCTGGTCGAAGTGCCACACACCCATGGTGTTCAGCATCTGCTCCAGCTTGGGGCCAACGCCCCAGATCAGTTTCAGATCGTCGCCCTTGCCGCTCTTGGGTTTCTTCAGAAGCTCCGGCTTGCCATCGGGAGAGGGCTGGCGCGCGGGCTGAACCTTTGTCTCGGCAAGTTTCACGGGTGCCGGAGCCTTGGGGTTGGTGATCTCGACGGGCTTCACGTCCGACATCGGCTTCACATCGGCAACCGACTTCACGGAAGCCGTGGCCGTCACGGTATCGGTGGTCGCACGCGTCACATTGGTTTCGCGCTGGGCCTTCGCATCCAACGGGACGCCGGCAGCGGGCGAGGCCGCTTCCTTCTTCTCGGCTGCGGTGCGCTGGGCATCGGCGGCTTTGGCGGCGTCGGAAACCGGGCGGATATCCTCCGGTTTCGGCACTGCGGGTGCAGGCGACGGCGTGTCGGCCGCGACGATGACCGGCGCTTCCTTCTTCGGCGTGGAAGCCACGGGCGCTGGTACCGCGGGTGCAACGGGGGCCGGTGCAGCAGGAGGAGGTGCAACGGGAGCCGGAGCAGCGGCGGCTGCGGGCGGCGCATCGGCAGGTGGCGACGGCGGCGGCGGCTCAACGCGCATGAAGCTGCGGTTGCCCTTGTAGAGTTCGGGGTCGGTCAACGTGGTTGGCCCGCCTACCGGGGAAGCATTATGCCGGTCGATCTGCGGACCGACCTTCACCTTGCGCCTAGCAGCCAGATCATCGATCAGCTTACCAAGAGTAGCAGGCGTCAGGTCCTCGTAGGTGTCCCTGAAAATCTGCACCATCGGCGCGTTCACGCAGGCGCCGAGGCACTCGACCTCTTCCCACGAGAAATTGCCGTCAGCGGACAGGTGATGCGGATCGTGATGGATCTGGTTCTGGCAGACCTTCTTCAGGTCTTCCGCGCCGCGCAGCATGCAGGGCGTCGTGCCGCACACCTGGATGTGGGCGACCTTGCCCACCGGTGCCAACTGGAACATCGTATAGAACGTCGCCACCTCGAGCACGCGGATGTAAGACATATCGAGCATGTCGGCGATGTATTCGATCACCGGCTTCGACACCCAGTTGTCGTTCTGCTCCTGCGCGCGCCACAGCAGCGGAATGACTGCTGAGGCCTGCTTGCCCGCTGGATAGTTCGCGATGGTCTGCCTGGCCCAGGCCATATTCTCCGCATTGAACGCGAAGCTCTCGGGCTGAATTGCGTAAAGACGACGGACGCTCACCGGTCCACCTCACCAAAAATCGAGTCAAAGGAAATTGAGAACCCAGGTGGATCGAATTCAATAGATCCCGAACGGACAATTGTCGTGAGCACCTTGTTGTCGTCGATGCGTTTGTGATGATAACAATATCGCTGTTTCGGCCAGACCACCAAGTAGTGCATGATGCTCGGAATTGAAAAATACTCGGCAAGCTTCTCGTGTTCGTCAGTCTTCGTCGAGGATGGCGACACAACTTCCACAACAATAACCGGATTCGTCAGCAGCAGGCTTGTGTCGCTAAGCACTTCCCTATATTGAACGGATACATCAGGTTCGCGTGCCGTTTTTTTAGATATCTTGATGGAGATTCCATCCTGAAAGGCCTCGCACTTCAGGCTTTTCCGTCCGATAGAATCGGCCAGCGCACGAAATACCCTGCCCTTGAGACGGACATGTAAGACGGTCTCGGCCGCCATTTTCACCACTTCGCCATCGACAAGCTCATAACGGCCCGGTGCGCCCTCATAAGCCTCCAGGTATTGTTCGACAGTCAAATTCGATTTAGGGCGCGTGGCCATTACCGGTCCACCTCACCAAAAACGATGTCGAGAGATCCAAGCACGGCGCTCACATCCGCCAGCATGTGGCCGCGGCAGATGTGGTCCATGGCTTGCAGATGCGCAAAGCCCGGGGCCCTGATCTTGCAGCGGTAAGGCTTGTTGGTGCCGTCCGACACCAGATAAACGCCGAACTCGCCCTTTGGCGCTTCAACCGCGGCATAGATCTCGCCTTCCGGCACGCGGAAACCTTCGGTGTAGAGCTTGAAGTGATGGATCAGCGCTTCCATCGACTTCTTCATCTCGCCGCGCTTCGGGGGCACCACCTTGCCATCGGTCGAAGA
>JBKJQU010000310.1:0-2959 GCA_046594995.1 Aestuariivirga sp. | reverse complement strand
ATCCAGGCGCGCGCCACTTCGCCGGCCTTGGGATCGTGGAACACCTCATGCGGCGGCTGCAGCTGGTGCGGGTGAGTGTCGTGGCTGTGGTCGTGATGGTGATGATCGTGATCAGACATAGAGAACGGCCTTTGCTGCAGCGACCACCTCATCGGCATTGGGCAGCGCCAGTTTTTCGAGATTGGCCGCATAGGGCATCGGGACATCGTTGCCGGCGACGTGTGCGAGGGGCGCGTCGAGGTAGTCGAAGGCATGGGTCATGATTTGCGCTGCGAGTTCGGAGGTGACCGAGAATTGCGGATAGCCCTCCTCCACCACTACGCAGCGATTGGTTTTTTTCACACTCTCGACAACCGTTGGAATGTCCATCGGGCGAATGGTGCGAAGGTCGATGATCTCCGCCTCGATCCCTTCTAAGGCGAGTTTGTCGGCAGCGGCATTGGCATAAGTCATTCCGATGCCGAAGGCCACGATCGTGACGTGTTTGCCTACGCGGTACACGCGGGCCTTGCCGATTGGTACCAACCAGTCATCGATCTTTGGAACCTCGAAGCTCTTGCCATAAAGGATTTCGTTTTCGAGGAATACAACCGGATTGGGATCGCGGATCGCGGCCTTCATCAGGCCTTTCGCATCTGCCGCCGTATAAGGCATCACCACCTTCAAGCCGGGGATGGATCCATACCATGCGGCATAGTCCTGGCTGTGCTGGGCCGCTACGCGCGCTGCGGCACCATTGGCGCCGCGGAATACGATGGGGCAGCCCATCTGCCCGCCCGACATATAAAGCGTCTTGGCGGCGGAGTTGATGATCTGGTCGATCGCCTGCATGGCAAAGTTGAAGGTCATGAATTCCACGATGGGTTTCAGACCCGCAAAAGCCGCACCCACTGCAAGACCTGTGAAGCCATGCTCGGTGATTGGCGTATCGATCACGCGTTTTGGACCAAACTCTTCAAGCATACCTTGGGAAATCTTGTAGGCGCCCTGATACTGGCCCACTTCCTCGCCCATCAGGAAAACGTCCGGATCGCGGCGCAACTCTTCCTGCATGGCTGAGCGGATAGCCTCGCGCACCGTCATCGACACCATTTCGGTGCCTTCTGGAATTTCCGGCGAAGGCGCTGCTTCGGCCACAACAATCGCAGGTGCCGCAACCTTCTTTTCCTGCGCAGGCTCGTCCGGCCCTTCAACGCGTTCGGCCTTCATTTCGGCCTTCGGCGCTGGTGCTGCATCCGCCTCGCCGATGACGGCGATGGGCGTATTCACCTTCACGTTCTCGGTGCCCGCCGGAATGAGGATCGCTGACAACAGCCCCTCGTCTACGGCTTCCACTTCCATTGTTGCCTTGTCGGTCTCGATTTCGGCGATAACATCGCCGGACTTTACCATGTCGCCCACGTTCTTGAGCCACTTGGAAACCTTGCCCTCTTCCATCGTCGGCGAGAGTGCAGGCATGAGGATGCTCGGCATGTTTTTATCGTGCCTCTTGTCTAGTTGCTGTCGTCTGCAGGCGTTGGATCGAAAGGCCAAAGCTGACCGAGAGAAAAACTGATGGCGTCGAAGGGCGGTGCGCAAACCGCCTCCTGATTGAGCAATGTATGTGTTAGAAGCCAACTTTCGTCCTGACGCTTGAACACTTCAAGCGACGTCGGACCGGGATCGACATACCATAAATACTCGACCTGCCATGCGGCATAGATACGGCGCTTTGGGCCAAGATCGAAAGCACGGGACGATGGCGATTGGATTTCGCAAATCCAGTCAGGCACGGTCTCAAACCACGGGCCTTCTTCAATCTCGGTAAAACGCTCGCTACGCCAACCAGCGATGTCTGGCACCACAACATGAGGTCCGAGGTGCAGTTCGGGTTCGTAAATGATAATCCACCCGCCTGGCTCGCCATTGCCGAAACTGAATGGAGGCCCAAGCATCATGCCCAGAACGCTCGCCGCCACGGCATGCCGCCGCGCCGGGCGCGGCTGCGTCACCAGCGTACCATAGAGGATTTCCCCAATCATATTCGGCGGAAGGGCCTCGATGTCCGCATAGGTGGCGGGCTTTGTTTTCACGACCGGCATATGGATGATGCTACAGCAATCCCAAAGTGATGTTGAGGTTCAGGCGTTCACGTAGATGTCGGTATAGAGTTCGGAAGCATCCGGCTCCGGATCGTTCTGTGCAAATTCGGCGGCCTCCGTCACGATCGTCCTGATATCGGCATCGATCTTCTTGAGTTCTTCTTCCGTCGCCAAGTTGGCATTGAGAATGCGTGCCTTCACCTGCTCGATCGGGTCATGTTCTTCGCGCATCTTCTGCACTTCTTCCTTGGAGCGGTACTTTGCGGGGTCGGACATCGAGTGCCCGCGATAGCGGTAGGTCATCATCTCGAGAATATAGGGGCCCTCGCCCGCACGGCAATGTTCCACGGCATGTTCCCCCGCTTCCTTCACAGCGCGAACGTCCATGCCGTCAACCTGCTCGAAGGGAATGCCGAAAGCCGCACCACGCGCACCAAGCTGCTCTGCATTGGCCGTCGAGCGTGCGGCCGATGTTCCCATGGCATAGCGGTTGTTCTCGATGATGAAGATTATCGGCAGCTTCCAGATCGAGGCCATATTGAAAGTCTCGTAAACCTGGCCTTGGTTTGCGGCACCATCGCCGAAATAGGCGACCGAAACATGGTCATTGCCGCTGGGCGCAGGGCTGGCCTTCGCCAACAAGTATCGCGGCAATGACCATGTTTCTGTCGCCTATTTCGGCGATGGTGCCGCAAACCAGGGCCAGGTTTACGAGACCTTCAATATGGCCTCGATCTGGAAGCTGCCGATAATCTTCATCATTGAGAACAACCGCTATGCCATGGGAACGTCGGCCGCGCGCTCGACGGCCAATGCAGAAGAGCTTGGCGCGCGCGGTGCGGCTTTCGGCATTCCATTCGAGCAGGTAGACGGCATGG